>JAJQID010000105.1 GCA_021199405.1 Lachnospiraceae bacterium | reverse complement strand
ATGCAACTTTTTTGGAGCTGTCTTTCAAAGTGGAAGTTAACTTTTCACTTCAGCGTTTTTCAAGGTTTTCAGCTTCAAAACAAACATGTCTGTTTTCCATGCACTGACTGGATGATTTTCATTTTGCCCCGTAAGAAAATCCCAGCACCCTTGCCGTATAGGGCTTCTCTCCCGCATAAGCGTACATGCCGATCATGGCGCCGGTAAAGCGTTTGCCCATCTGAATGGCCTCATCACAGAGGTAATACACATTTTCCAGTGTCTCATAGTCCTGCCACGGCTGTCCGTCCAAATGGAAGGAAAAATGTCTCCTCAAAAAGTCCGTCTCTACCTTATAGGTAATAGAGAGCGCATTTTCCACGGAAAGATACACAGGCTCGTGCACAATATCCTCATGGCCGATGTGTTCTGTCACATACACTGCACAGCCCTCCGGCGTCTGATGCAGCCCAAAGGTCAGCCAGGTATTCTCATCATAGTATCCGATCAGTCCCTCGCTCTGCTCCCCGCACAGCTCCTGCAAAGAAAACTCCGCCTGCGCTGTGAAGCAAAAATCCGTCTGTCTTCTCAAAAGAATATTTCTGCTGGCCACATCAGAAAGCGGCGCTTTGCTTCCCTTCAAATATAAAATATGGTCTTCAATGCCGATCGCGCCCTCCTCCGGCGCCCTGGGCGTCACCCATATCGGGGAAATTTCCCTTTTTGCCAGATCCAGAGTACAGTCATCTTCCAGAATACATTCCGGAAGATCCGGTTTTTTCTGTAAATAACCGGGGCCCTTTCTCCGGTTCACAATGGGCCAGCCGTCCGCCGTCCAGGTGATCGGATCCAGCGCCGTCTCTCTTCCCAGAATACTGTATTTCCCATCCACCTGTCGCCCGCAGAGATAGACCATGAACCACTCCCCATTCTGCGTCATTACCGGCTTGCCGTGGCCGCAGCGCTGGATCGGCGCTGCCGGATCCTCCTGCCGCATGATGGGGTTATATGGGCAGGGCTCGTATACCCCAAACAGACTGTCGGCTCTGGATACGGTGATCCTGTGAGTCAGCCCGGTGCCGCCCTCCGCCTCAAAGAGGTAATAATAGCCGTCCTTTTTCAGCAGATGGGGACCCTCCGGCGCCCTCTTATGATCTCCGTAAAATAACAGGGTGGCTTCGCCGATTTTCTCCGTGGCGTCCTCATTCAGTTCAAAAATCCGCGCCCCCCGGTTTAAAAGCATATATCTCCTGCCATCGTCATCATTGAAAATAGAAGGATCAATGCCATCCTCTTCAATGACAGCGGGCTTGCTGTAGGGTCCCTCCGGTCGATCAGAGGAAACCACAATCTGCTTACGGTAAACCGTACCGTCGTCATTCATTCGGTAGGTGGCGCAAACATAAAATTTCCCTTTATAATAAGAAATATCCGCGGCCCAATAACCCCGGCCTCCCTCCAGATGGTCAATATCCGCCCATTCGGGATTGGTGATAGCGTGGCCGATGGTCTCCCAGTGAATCAGATCCCGGGAATGGGAAATAGGAATACAGGGAAAGAAAATAAAGGAGGAATGCACCATGTAATAGTCCTCCCCCACCCGGCAGATAGATGGGTCGGAATGCATTCCGGTAAGAATGGGATTTTTGTACATCCGGGAAAGCTCCGCCCCGCACACCTGGGCAAAATAGGCCGTCAGCTCCCGGTGTCCGCACTGCGCTGCAATCTCATAGGGGGTCATCAAAGACATGTCCCCGGTGGTCGGGTCCATTCCCACACGCTCCACCAGATACCTGCATACCTCCACACTTCCTGACTCTGCCGCATAATGGAGGATATGACGGTGCCTGCCGTCAAAGGTATTGAAGCTGGCTCTGGAATACTCCACGATATACCTGACCAGCGCCAGATTCCCGGTTCGCGCCGCAAGAAAGCTCAATGGTGCTCCGTCCACCTGCTCGTCAATCGCCGGCGGGTCGATCTCCAGGAGTCTCTTTACCTCCGGTACATTCTGTGAAATAATGGCGTCGTATAATTTTGACATAGCTCCCTCCAATAAAAATAGTTATTTTCAGCGCGGTCACTGGCTGTGTCTGTCTTCATAATATTTCTCCATCCTGAACCCAAACTCAGGTCAGTAAAACTTCACTTTCCACTTCAGAACCCAAATTTGAGTTTAACACAGACCTTTATTCCGATCAATGCGGGTACCCAAAAAATACGGCTACTGAAAAAGCGGTATGGCGTAAGCCATACCGCTCAGTTTGTAACCCTATTACTGATGAATTACTCTTTCACAGCGCCCACATTCACGCCCTGCACGAAATACTTCTGCAGGAACGGATACAGAATCATGAACGGCAGGATCGCGATAATGATGGCTGCGTTGCTCAATGTGTTCTCTGTCAGGTTGCCGGAAATGTTGGGCATCTCAGAGCCCTGTACCATTCCTCTCAGCTTCATCTGGAAGTTGTAGAGGTTGGAGTTGGTAATATACAGTTTGTAGTGAGTGTAATCGTTCCAGTAGGACACGGCGAACATCAGACCGATGGAAGCCAACGCCGCCTTGGACAGCGGGAGTACGATACGAATGAACGTTCCCATTGGAGAACAGCCGTCCAGCTTCGCCGCCTCATACAGACTGCCCGGAATGCCTTCAAAGAAGTTTCTCATCAGCACCAGATTGTATACGCTCAATGCCGGGAACAGAATTACCACCCAGATTGTGTTGGTCAGGCCTACAGTGCGCAGCACCAGGTAGGTAGGGATCATGCCGCCGTTGAAGATCATGGTAAACAGCAGATAGTTCGCGCAGAAGTTACGGCCCGGCATATCATACTGAATCAGCACATATCCACCCAGAGTGCATAATATCAATGCGATACAGGTACCCACAATCGTCGTGAAGAAGGAAATCATCAGAGGACGATACAGCGTTGAGTTTGTAAAGATCTGTTTGTAACCCTCAAATCCAAATTCCGCAGGCAGCAGACGCATGCCATAGGAGGTCTTCAAGTCGAAGGAGTCCACCAGCACCTTCCACAGCGGGATAATGATGATAAACGCCAGCAGGACAAAGAAGATGATCAATATGATATCAAACGCATGGATATGTACTTTGTTTACATATCTCTTATCTATTTTTTCTTTTGCCATTCTGCCCACCTCCTATACGATACCGCGGCCATCGCGTACCTTCTTGCTCAGCGAATTGCAGGCAAGTACGAGGATAGCTGCCACGACGGATTTAAACAAACCGACCGCGGCGGTATAGCCGTAGTTCGGAATCGTTCCGCTGTTGAATGCCTGATAATAAATATACGTTTCCAGAACATTGGAGGTGGAAAGCACCGCGTCATTCTGCATAACGAATACGGATTCAAACAGGTTCATGATCTTGGCCAGGTTCAGAATCAGCACGGTCAGGATGGTGTTCGCCAATGCCGGGAAGGTGATATACCACATCTTCTGGAACCGGTTGGCGCCGTCGATGCCGGCCGCCTCATACATATCCGTATTCAGCCCGGACAGAGTTGCCATGAAAATAACCGTCTGCCAGCCAGTCTCTTTCCACAGGTTTACAATGTAGTACACCGGTCTCCACCAGGTATTGCTGCCCAGGAAATAAATCATGTTGCTGGAATCGATGACTCCGATGCTGACCAGGAAGGTATTCACCATACCATTGGTCGTAGGCGCCAGAATCAGGGAGAACAGAGATGCTACCACAACCCAGGACATAAAGTGGGGCAGATAAACGATGGTCTGCACCACCTTCTTGAATTTCAGGCTGACGATCTCATTGAGCAGAACGGAAATGATCACCGCGAAGCCGGTCGTCAGAACCAGCTTAATTACGCTGATCTCCAGCGTATTCCTGAACGCGGACCAGAAGCTGGCCATACTGAACATCTTCTGGAAGTTCTCCAGGCCCACAAAGATCTCCGGTGTGATCGCCTTGATTCCGTTATAATTTGTAAAAGCCAGCAGGACGCCGACCATCGGTGCGTAGCAGAAGATAAGTGCAAAAATAAACACCGGCAGGAACATTATATAGAAACCTGTGTGGGTTTTAATGGCTGCCAACGTTTTCTGTCTTTTTTTGGTCTTTTCCTCCGCTGTCAGTGCTACCTTCTCTTTTTTCATATCTCTACCTTCCATCACAGAATGCTAAAGAGCACCCTTTTACTTTCAGCGGCGGCGGAGCCGTCTTTCTGACCCCGCCTGCCGTGTATCAGTCCTCAGTTTCGGAAGATCAAATCATTACCTTACTGCGGAAATTTTACAGTTCATTCAGAGAAGCCACGATCTGCTCTGACCAGCCAGCGCCGCCTTCGGATTCAAACCGGGCATAGGCCTCGTCAACAGTGAGCTGACCGGTTACCACAAGGGCAATCAGCTCGTTCTTTAAGGTGGTCAGATCGCCGTTGTACTGCTCCATAGCGTCCGTGGACGGAACCAGTGTAACGGTCTTACAATTATCATTAAAGGTCTGCTGAGAATTCCGAGCCTCCGCCGCAACGGTTTCCTCCTGCGGATCATCCTCGATAGCCACCAGCTCCAGCATCGGATCCAGATGGTTCTTGGTGTACTGCGTTCCGGGAGTCTCCAGGTTGTCAAGCATGTGGAACTGGCCCTCTTCATAAGTAACCTCGCTGTCCGTACCCTCATACAGGGTCTCAGCAGCAGTGGACCAGTGAACGCCCTCCACACCATAGGTCCAGGCGAACTCTACATCGCCGCCGTCGTGCATGGCGGAGATGAAATACTCAAATACCGCTTCCGGATTCTTGCAGGCAGTGGTAATACACCAGGTCACAGGAAGTCTGTCATAGTAGTACGGAACCTCAGCGATGGGCGGAAGTGCCACCAGCTCGCTGTCCACGCCGTTGTTCTCCAGGTTGTTCTTCAGGTTGGTCGCCCAGGTGCCCGCCCAGTAGGTGAACACGCCAAACTCCTCAGCATAGAACTTATTACGGGCATCCTTGGTGCCCTGATCCAGAGAGGTGGGATCAATGAGGCCAGCAGCATAAGCGTCAGCCAGTCTCTGGATGGCTTCCTTCATGGAATCCTCTGTGAAACCGTCAGCCCAGGTGCCGTCGTCCTGCTGATAGAAGCTGGGCCATGCATCCTGATAGAACTCAGGCAGATAGTTTACATATGGGGAATCAGAGCCGATGAAGCCGGAGGCGGAAACACCGAAGTTATTGCCGGTGGTGCCGTTTCCATCCATATCCAGATTGGAGAAGGCTTCCAGAACCTCTAAGTACTCATCATAGGTGGTGGGAGCGGAAAGACCCGCCGCATCCAGCCATGCCTGCTTGATATAGGTAAGGCAGCCATTGCCGCGGCCGGTAGGCATACCATACAGACGGCCGTTAACATACATACCGTCTACAACGCTGGTGGAACCTGATGCTTCCACACGGCTCTGGAGATCAGAACCCTCGTAAACATCAGTCATATCCCAGATGACACCTGCCTGCGCGTAAGCAGAATAATAGGTGGAGCTTAAGAGAATGACATCCGGCCAGTCGCCGCCGGCGATGATCTGTCCAAGCACGTCATAATATGCGTCATGATCAGGCTGGGTAATGTCATAGTCAATGCCTGTCAACTCAGTCAGTTTCTCGAAGAATTCTGCCTGGCCGTTTGCCTGTGTAACCACGGTACCGTCAAACATCAGGGAAATGCTTGCGGGCTTTTCAACTGCGGCGGTCTCCCCTGTGGAAGAACTCTCGCTGCTGGTGTCAGTGCTGCTGGTGCTGGTGCTGCTGGAGCTGCTGGAGCACGCCGACAGAAGACCTGCGGAGCCTATTGCTACGCCGCCCACTGCCATTCCCTTCATGAAGTCTCTGCGGGAAATGCTTTTGATCATAAATTTTTCCTCCTTAAAAGATTCGGTGCTGATATACAGCAATACCAATTTTTATATTAACACCTGTTTTTCGATTTGGCAAGTTATATTTGTACAGTTTTTACAAATTCCTGTGATTTCTTCATTTTTCCTTTGCAAAATGCCAACAATTTAGTGAAGTTTTTGTGTCCTTTCCGCCAAAAATGTCCAATTATATGCGTTGAAAGCCGAATATTCAGATTATTTTGGATATTTTACATAAAGATTTTCATTATTTTTCAGTAAAAAACTCTCAGCCGCACTCACTGCCCTTATTCAGTCAATCGTGTATAAGGTAAAATTCAGAAGGTTCATGGCCTTTTCCCCGCAATAGCGGAAATAAAGTGCCTGTACGCCGTCCGGAATCCGGATGTCCGCCTTATATTCCTTCCACTCGTTGGAGCTTCCCAGCGGAATGCTCCCCAGAACTTCGCCGTTCCAGGCGTTCATCAGCTGTACCTCGCCGTTCGTGCCCCGGCCCCGGACCGTCACTGAAACCCCGCGGACGTTTTTACAGTCAAAATATTTAAAGCCCGCCGTGGCGCCGTCTTTCATATTAGCGATATATCCGGGTTCCTCGTCTCCGTCCCTGCCCTCCTGGGTGATTTTGGGGAAGCGGCCGTCCATCCATTCCCCGGGAGAGCCGGTAAACTGCTCCACCGTCCCGCAGAACAGATTGCACGCAATATAGGCCGGATAGGTGCCGCTGCCCTCAAGAGGTCCGCCGTTCGGACCGCAGGAGGTCATTTCCACCTGGGGAATGCTCCCGTCCTCCCTGATCTGAATCGGTTCGATACAGCCCTGGCGGCTGTAGTTGGTTCCGTCTGTATGCCTGTGGTAAAATACATACCACTGTCTGCCGATCTCGATGATGCTGCCATGGTTATTTCCCCCGTAATACATGGGCAGCTCCGCCGGCTTATAGCTGTCGATACCAATGTCATTGTTGCTGACAATCGCACCTCCATACCGAAAGCCCTCCACCGGGCTTTTGCTGACGGCGTAGCAAAGGCTGCAGCCATAGGCGGAAGAGTAAATAAAATAATAATCCCCGCCGATTTTTCTGATGGAGGACGCCTCAAAAAAGGGATTTTGCTCAAAATCCGTGCCCTCGCTGGCAAACCTGCCTGGGATCAGAAGTCTCGGCGCCTCCTGAATCGTGAGCATGTCCTCCTTCAGGACAATGACCTGCGAACAGGGAGTTTTCTTTTTCTTTTTTTCACAGAAGCCGCTGTACAGATATACCTTATGGTCCTCGCACAGCACGGCCGGATCAAACTGCGGCAGATCCCCGGGGGCCTCCCCCAGCCGGGTGCCGTCCTCATATTTCACATAGCCGTAAAAGGAATACTCTCCGGCGGGAGTATCGCAGACCGCCACAGACATGACGGAAATCTCATCCAGCACATAATACAGATAATATCTGCCGTCATAGCCCTGCGTTACATCCGGCGCGTACAGGCACATTTCCCCGTCGCGGTTGGCGGGATCGTCCGTCTTACGGTATATAACCCCCTCATACCGCCAGTCGCTCAAATCGTCCACCGGAGCTGACCAGCACACATAATCATTCAGGCAGTAGGCATAGCCCCTGAAACGGTCATGGGAGCCGTATACATACACTCTGTCCCCGAAAATATAAGGTTCTCCGTCCGGTACATACTCTCACGACGGCAAATATGGATTGAAGCCCTGTTTTTTCAAGATATATTACCTCTCTCTTTTTTTATTTTCTCCACTATAACATCTTTTCCTCAGAATGGGAACAGGGAGATTTCTCCCTGCTCTCTGTCATTCTACCCCTTTAAACTCAATCTTCAGTTCCAGATCAAGCCCCTCCGCCAGACGCCTCAGAGTTGAGACAGACGGATTTCCCAGTCCCCGCTCAATTTTGCTGATATCCGCCTGATAAATACCGGTTCGCTCCGCAAGCTGTTTCTGAGTAAGCCCCGCCTTTTCTCTGGCTTTGGACAAATTCACTGCCACCTGAAGCATAACGGAAGTGCTCTCCCGTCTTAAAAACACGCCGTCCTCCCATATCGTCTCCGCGTCCAGATCCAGTTCATCATTCCAGGAAACACCGTAATTTCCGGCATCAACCTGTACCCGGGAAAACAGCTTCTGATCCTCCAGCGCCTTCATCTGCGGATAAAGAGAGAACAGCCTGCTGACATCATATTCCCTGACCGTGCCGTCAAAAAAAACAGCTTCCAGAATAAAATTATCTTTCGTTTTTACCGTATAAATTTTGTGCAACATGAACAACACCAGCCTTTCTTTATTTTATAACAGGTTCAAGATAAGTAAATTGCTGCGTTTCCCACATATCAAGGAGTTCTCTTCCGTATCGTTCAATGAACTGTTTTACCATCCTTTGCTCCTGAATGCCCAGGTCTCCCTCAAACATTATCCCGTCAGACACTGAAAACATTCCCACACTGTCGCCGCTGATCGCATGAATATGCGGCGGATTGGATTGTGCTCCTTTTGTCTCAGGTACATTTTTATGACAAGTCCATGAAATCTTGATATAACCGGCAAGTATTCTTTCCTCCCTCGATGATATTATATAGAATAAATCCTATATTGTCAACCGGTGTTGTTCATTTGCAGCTCAATTTTAACACATTTTTTTCGGGATTCAGTCGATATATCGTCCTTCTGCGTATTTTTATGAAATTCCGACAAATAAAGAAACTTTTCTTAGTAAAATGTTTTCTCCAAAATTCTTGTAAAGTGGAAGCAAAATTGATAATATATAACAATCGGTAAAAATATCTGCCGGTTATTATTCTGATCCTTTCAGGAGGTGCCTATGTTTGAAATTCCCGTTGCTTCCCCGGAATCCGTGGGAATCGGTTCTGAACAGATTGAAAATATGATCCGGCGTCTTGAGCGGAACCAGATTCCGATGCACAGTCTTTTGCTGATGCGCCACGGGAAGCTGGTCTATGAAGGCTATTACAGACCCTATCACAGAGAAAAGCTGCACCGGATGTTTTCCGTCAGCAAGAGTATGGTGTCTCTGGGAATCGGCTATCTGATCACCCGTGGGGAGCTTCATGCCGATGACAGAATTGTGGATCTGTTTCCTGAAAAATGCCCGGTGAATGTGCATCCCTATCTGGCGGAGATGACCCTGCAGAATATGCTGGAGATGCGCACCTGCTACAGCAAGACCACCTACAAGCTGGGGCTCACCGACGACTGGGTGGAAAGCTTTTTTATCGCCACACCCGACCATCCGCCGGGCACCATTTTTCACTATGACACCAGCTCTCCCCATGTGCTCTGCGCCCTGATAGAAAAAATGGCAGGCGTGCCCTTCTGGGATTTCATGAGGAGCACCGTATTTCATGGTCTGGATCTGAGCGGGGACGGCTATATGCTGACAGATCCCAACGGCGTATCCATGGGAGGCACCGGGCTGATGTGCACCCCCATGGATCTGATGAAAGTCGGATACTTCCTCTCCTGTAAGGGAACCATCTTCGGGGAAAAACGGATTTCCGAAAAGTACATCGA
The DNA here is from genome assembly GCA_021199405.1 of Lachnospiraceae bacterium. Lineage (GTDB taxonomy): Bacteria > Bacillota > Clostridia > Lachnospirales > Lachnospiraceae > RGIG6307. The sequence goes on along the minus strand of JAJQID010000105.1, from coordinate 359 downwards.
TCAAGCGCTGTCCTTTATCTCTCCCAACATCATGAAGGCGCCTCTGCCAAGCGAGGGCTGCGGCTACGGCATGCAGTTCTGGAGAACCGAGCGGGGCGGCAGCGTCTGCTACGGCATGGGCGGCCAGCTTCTGATTATGCAGCCAGAGGCGGATCTGGTGTGTGTCACCACTGCGGATACTCAGGGCTACATCGGCGGGAACCAGTTTATTTATAATGCTTTTTTTGAGGAAATACTGGATAAAATCACTGATGAAAGAACTGAAGATGGCGGTGCGCAGGCCTCTTTGGCCAGAGTAACCGCCAGCCTGGCAATCGCCCCTGTCTCCGGGAGCTACCAGACCCCCATGCAGCATCAGG
>JAJQID010000103.1 GCA_021199405.1 Lachnospiraceae bacterium | reverse complement strand
CCCGTAACCTCGCCGGTCTATCCCTTCACAAAATCGCATTTTTTATAATAAGAATAATGCTGATAAATAATGCTGCCGTTTCCCCTGTCCTTATAGAAGTCAAAGATGGTCGCCGCATATTCATCCGAAAGAATGACGTCATAGGTTCCGGTGGCAGGTGCGGTTGTCGCCATGGCTCTGTCCCGGGTCATCTTCAGAGTTTCTTTTACCAGCTCCGTCAGTCCCTCCGTATTCAGGTTATCATAGGAAAAATGCTGATAGGTCTCCACATCCTGGGGTTCTTTACACTGAACTACAAACTCGCCGTTGACATTGTACTTGACGTAGCTGACATCCACCCCTTTGGAATTCACGATACGACAGCTGTTTTTTTCCACAAAAAGCTCCGCGGAATTCAAAAACGCTTTTTCCTGATCATCCGCCAGGAACAGCGCTTTCACCATTACTCCGGCAGCCTGCTCCAATGACATCTGTGTCATGTCGCTTTGAACAGTGACACATTCCTCCTTCTTGCCCGCAGGCAGCTCGTAATAGGGATTAGCCACAAAGCCGGCGGCCAGGTATGCCTTCTGACATTTTCCCGCAATCTCCTCCTCTGTAGCGGCAGGCTCCACCACAAAACCGGACTCGCCCTTGCAGCACACGCCGTCCTTCTCAAAATCTCTGTAAACCGTGACGGAACAGCTTCCCACATTTTCCGCCCGCCTCATGTCCAGATTTTTTTTGATAAAAAATAACTCTACCGTTTCCTTCCGGGTATCATACAGCAGATAATCGGAAATCTGCTGCTCCTTTAACACTTTCAAAATCTTATCTATCATAATATTCTCCTGATTCACCCACACCAATATTTTTCCTGCCTGTTTCAATTCTTTTCAGACAGAATAAAGGTTCATACCACTATATCCGATACCGGATTGCCTGTTTCCTTCATAAAACGGGTTCATCCGGACTATCCCAGCCTGATTTTCGCCTTGATATAGGGACCGCCGTCAGACACCTTGGCCCACTCCTTATAGCCCTTGCCGCAGAAGCCGGACCCGCAAAGCTCAGCCTCATCGGACATCATGGTAATGGATTTCAGCAGATCCGGCACATAGCCTGTCAGCACCACCGGAGAATAGATTCTGCCGGTCAGCTTCCCGTCCTTAATCTCTCTGGCGATATTGACCATCATCTGAATACCCCAGTTCTTTGGATCCTCCATGCCGCTTGAGGCATCGTCCAGCAGAAAGCCGTAGTCAATAGAGGCAATCATATCCTCCACTTTGTCCTTTCCCGGCTCAAACCAGGTGTTGGTCATGCGGGTGTAGGCCTTGCGCTTGTAGCTCTCCCTTCTGCCGTTTCCGGTAGGCACGGTGCCCAGGCTCATGGCAGACTGGGCGTCGGAGATACCGGTCTGCAATACACCGTCTTTAATAATGATGGTGTCCGTGGAGAGGGTTCCCTCGTCGTCAAAGAAATAGCTGGCGGTCTCCAGACGGCTTTCCATGGACGCGCCGTCATGCATGGTCAGCAGGGGAGAAGCCACATATTCGCCCACACAGCCTTTGGCCAGCGCCCGATCCTTCACAAACATGTCCATCTCCACGCCGTGCCCGAAGGCTTCATGAGCGATCATCCCAGTCACGGGAGGCGTACAGATGCAGTCGTACTCCCCGGGAATCATGGGCTCCGCTTCCAGCAGATCCACCGCGTTCTTCCCGATTCTGTCAATGGCGCCGCCCATGGTATCCAGCAGTTCCACGCCACCCAGCTTGGAAAAGCCCTGATAGCTGTACTTCACCTGCTGATCCTTTTGCACAGCGATCATCATACTGCCGTTGGTCCACATTACATTCTGTTCCATATCCCTGTTCGGCGACAGAAACAGCTTGGAATATTTCTGGTAATTTAATGACACGCTGCCCTGAATCACTCTCTCATCATAAGCTTCACAGCTGTCCTTTAATTCAGCAAGTCTGCGCAGAATTTCCTCATCCCCCAGTTCCCGGGCGTCCGTCTCATATTCCGTGCTTTCCGCAAACACACAGGGCTCATCCGCCAGAATTTTATACTGACTTAAAGACTCCACGCCATCGCAGTCCTTAAGAGCCGTCACCGCCCTCAGATGCTCCAGAACATCCTCCAGCTTCTCCTCTGAAATATCGTTGAAGGAATATTCTCCGTATGCCTGACCGTCATAAGCCTTGATCACAAAGCCTCTGCCGGAAAGCAGCCCATCCTCCCCCATGCTGGTCACAGAGGTCGTCACCCGATAGGACTCCGACTGTGCGTCCACCGCAAGAATAGAGGCGTAGGGGTATTCCTGCAAAACTTTATTTAACAGTTCCTTTAACAGAGGCTTAACGCCCTGTAAATATGCACTTGATTCTACTTTTCGCATTTTTTTCCTTTCTCCTACGCCCTCAGCGTCACATCCATCGTATGCTCCAGCTTCCGCAGGATTTTCGCCACGATCTTATCCACCTTCTCGCCCGTCAGCTCCTCATCCTTCGGCCGCAAGGTAATGGTGAACGCCATGCTCTTTTTGCCCGCCGGCACCTGGCCGCCCTCATAAACGTCAAACAGCTTAATTTCCCGGATCAGGTCGCTGCAGCCCGCAATGGCCTCCTCAATCTGACCGCAGGTCACTTCCTTATCCATCACAAGCGCCAGATCTCTCTTCTGCTCCTCAAACTTCGGCAGCGGCTCAAAGGTAGGTCTGTTCTCATAGTATTGAGATAAAATATCCACATCGAGCTCCATCACAAAAGCGGAAGTGCGCATGCTCAATTCCTTTTGAATGTCATAGGCAACAGTACCCAGATAGCCCACTGCCTCTCCATTGCAGACAACCTCCGCCGCCTGATAAGGATGCAGGAAGGACTTGACAACCGGCCTGTAGGAAAAGCTGACATACAGATTCTTCGCCACTGCCTCAGCGATCCCCTTCAGGGTAAAGAAGGATTCCTTCTCACCGAACACACCTACGCAGAGCGTCTTTTTCTCCTCCGGATAATCTGTCAGAGGCAATGCTCTGGGGATAAAACGATTGGCCAGCTCAAACAGCCTGCCCTCCAGATTTCCTCTCTTCTGGTTGCGGGCCATGGCCTCCATCATCTGGGGCGCCAGGGTAGTGCGCAGCAGAGACATATCCTCGTTGATCGGGTTCAGGATGGGAATGGCCTGACGCTCAGGCGCATCCGGCGCAAACCTCATCAGATCCAGATCGGACGGGGAAAAGAAGGAATAGTGCATGCACTCATAAGCGCCTGTGGCACAGACCGCTTTCTTCAATGCCAGCTCTCCCTTCTGTTTTGCGTTTTTGCCTCCCATGGTCACCTTTGCGGTAGGCATGAAGGTGGGTACAATGTGGTCATATCCGTACATCCGGATAATCTCCTCAGAAATATCCGGATAAGATTCCATGTCTTCGCGGTACGCCGGAATCTGAATGGTCAGCTCGTCGCCCTCAATGGTGGGCTGAAACTGCAAGCTGGTCAGAATACGCAGAATATCCTGATCCGGCACGGTAATCCCCAGAACGCCGTTGACCTTCGCCACGCTGGCCTTCATCTCTCTGGGCTCCACGCTGTTGCCGGTATTAACATCCACATGGGTGGAGGTCACTTTCCCGCAGCCCAGCTCCTCGATCAGATGCAAAGCCCGCTTCATGGCCATCACTGTAGTATACTCATCCACACCCTTCTCATACCTTGCGCTGGAATCGGAGCGCTTGCCCAGAGCGCGGGAGGTCTTGCGGATATTGTCTCTGGCAAACTTGGCCGCCTCAAACATGACGGTGCTTGTGGTGTCCCGGATCTCGGAATTCAGACCGCCCATGACGCCGCCCAGCGCCACTGCCTTCACGCCGTCGCAGATCACCAGATTGTTGGGGTTCAGCTGATACTTCTGCTCATCCAGCGTTACAATGGTCTCCTTCTCCTTCGCCCGTCTGACGCCGATCTGATTTCCTTCCAGATAGCTGCCGTCAAAGGCGTGCATGGGCTGTCCCAGCTCCATCAGAATATAGTTGGTGATATCCACCACATTGGAGATGGCCTGCAGCCCCACCAGAGCCAGCCGTCTCTTCATCCACGCCGGGGATTCCCCGATTTTCACATCATAAACCCAGTGAGCGATATAGCGGGGGCAGATATCCTGCGCCTCCACAGTCACCTGAAAGCCCTCCTGCACCGCGTCTGTGGGATGGTAGTCCAGCGCCGGCTCCTTCAAAGGCTTTTCCAGCACAGCCGCCACCTCTCTCGCCAGGCCGAAAATGCTCTGGCAGTCAGCACGGTTGGCGGTAATCCCCACATCAAAAATCCAGTCGTCCAGTCCGGTAAGGGGCTTAATGTCAGCGCCCACCGGTGCGTCGTCCGGCAGCACCAGAAGGCCGTTGTAGCCCGCGCCGGGATACAGGTCTTCACTCAGGCCCAGCTCCACGCCGGAGCAGAGCATACCGTTGGATTCATAGCCCCGCAGCTTCCCCGCCTTAATGGTGGCCACGCCCTCCACAGTCTTGTGATCCCTGGCTGTGGCGTACACAGTAGCGCCGGGCAAAGCCAGCGGGAATTTGCCGCCCGCCCGCACATTGTCCGCTCCGCAGCAGACCTGCATGGTGCCGTGCTCTCCGGCGTTCACCTGACATACGCTTAAGTGAGTATCCGGAATGGGCTCGCAGCTCTCCACCAGGCCTACCACAACGTTGCTGATGTCCCTGCCCAGCTCTGTTTTTTCCTCCACCTCAAAGCCGCAGGAGAAAAGCTTATCCTCCAGCTCCTGTGGGGTTACGTCATCTATGTTTACATATTCGCTTAACCAGCTTAAGGGTAGTAACATGTTAAAACCTCCGTCATTATTTTATTTAACGCCTTTATTTGTCATCGATCTGTTTTAACGCCCGCAGATCGGATTCAAAAAGAGTCTTAATGTTGTTAATACCGTATTTGAGCATGGCGGTGCGCTCCAAGCCAATGCCAAAGGCCAGACCGCTGTACTTTTCGGAGTCGATACCGCAGTTTTCCAGCACCTTTTTATTCACAATACCGGCGCCCAGAATCTCAATCCAGCCGGTGCCTTTGCACAGCCGGCAGCCCTTGCCGCCGCACTCAAAGCAGCTGACGTCCACCTCCACAGACGGCTCGGTGAATGGGAAATAGGAGGGACGCAGGCGGGTGTAGGTACCCTCGCCGTATATTTTCTGTACAAACAAATCCAACATACCCTGCAGGTCGCTTAAGGTGATGTGCTCGTCCACCACCAGTCCTTCCATCTGCCCGAACATGGGTGAGTGGGTAGAGTCATCATCGGAACGGAACACACGACCCGGGGACAAAATCTTGATGGGAGGCTTTTTATTCTCCATCACGTGAATCTGGCCCGCGGAGGTCTGGGTGCGCAGCAGAAATTCCGGAGACAGGTAGAAGGTATCCTGCATATCTCTGGCAGGGTGATCCTGGGGCGTATTTAAGGCAGTGAAATTATAATAGTCATTCTCTACCTCCGTGCCCTCGTACACTTCAAAGCCCATGCCTGCAAAAACATCGATGAGCTGTTCAATAATCTGGGTAATGGGATGAAGGTTGCCCGTCTCAGTTTCAACCGCAGGCATGGTCACATCGATTTTTTCTTTCTCATAGCGGCGCTTCAGCTCCGCCTCCTTCAGCTTCACATCCATATCGTCAAAGAGCTGTACCGCCCATTCCTTCAGCTCGTTGACCGCCTTACCGTAATCGGCCCGCTGCTCTTTGGGGATGTTTTTCATCTCCTTCATCAGCTGACCAATCTCGCCGGCCTTCGAGTCGAGAAAGCTCTTCTTGAATTCGTAGACGGCTTTGGAATTATCCAGCTTTTCGGCGCCGTCCTGGATTTTCTGTCTGATGGCGGCAATATTTTCCGCCAATTTGTTTGTTTCTGGCATAATCGTCTCCTGCTTTCTTTTATGATTAGAATAACAAAACGCCCCATATCCTCCAAAAGGATATGGGACGAGTAAACCCGCGGTACCACCCACGTTCAGATATTCTTCGAAGGATTCCGTGTCTCACAGATACTGAAAGCTGCCATCCACAGCACTCTGAATACACAATTCCAGAACATCCGCACTTAACCTGCCTTAATGCGGCAGCCACATTCACTTAACGCGCCGCTTCCCATTTTCACCATTCAAAAGCAATGGACAAACACAAACGCTTTTCGTGAAAGACTCCCATGCTGAAATTCACTGACAGCGGACCGCCCGCGCTCGCAGCTGGTAACGCAGACTCTCTGCAGGCCCTTGCCTGTCAATTACTTACACATTTTCTCAGTCCCGTTCATCTTAACGCAGGCGTGAAAAAAAGTCAAGCGGGACTTAGCTGTTGTACATAGTTGAGGCTTTTTTACCGTATTCTTCACTTGGTAAGTGAAAATGCCGATATGCAAAAAATTCAACCCCAAGCAAACAGAAAAACTCCTTTGCTTCAGGCACATATGCACTTGCGCAAAAGGTGTATGTCAGCAACTGACCGATTATCGTCCTGGGCGCAGCTCTATATGCAATTCCATACCCAATCCTCTGGCAATCCTTGCCAGAAACTCAAGAGACGGATTATAATTTCCACCTTCAAATCGGCTGATGTTACTCTGTTTAATACCAGTTCTCTCCGCTAACTCCTGCTGTGTAATACCCTGTTCGTCCCGTACTTTAATAATCTGAGAAATCACCTCATACTGTGGGCGCAGTTCTTCATACTCTTTCGCCGTCTCGGAGTCAAACAGCAATTCCTCTCTTGCCTGATTCCATTTTCTTAATTCAGCCATTGCTTCCAAACCTCCTTATATAGTCCTCTTTGTAACGCAATGCAGTCACCAATTCTTTTTTGGGAGTTTTTCGGTCTTTCTTTATAAAGCCATGCAGAAGGACAATCTTATTGCCCAGCAGAAGGGAATAAAAAATTGTTCTTTTCACCTCTCGCACTCTGAGCGGAGTATAACATAAATATTGATGAAATGTGGTCGATATATCGACCTTTTTGAATTTTTCTACCTGTGCGGCTGCAATTCAAATGTATTATGCTTTAACCCCTCAATAAAAATCCCTCCTGTCGTGGTACACTGTACCCGTCAGGAGGGATTTTTTACGAATATGCAGGGTTAGAATTTCAACGAACAGATCATCTGCCGTGTTTTCTCCTTGTATTACAGGTGGCTGCACCGATCACACCGATACTCAATGCCAGCAGCAGAGCCAGTACAAACCACAATACAGCATGGCTGTTGTCGCCGGTCGACGGGTTTGTTGTACTATCTGCAGTTTCCGCCTGCGCTGCTGCCTCAGAGGTTTCTGCAACCCCGTTATCTGTGGAAGTACCAGAGGGACCTGTAACCGTATCCTCTGCGGAAGCACCAGAAGTATCTGTGGTTTCCGTCTGGGCGTCGGAGGTTTCGGTCTCCGTTGCTGCAGTGTTTACCGCCTTCCACGAAATCGCTACAGGGGACAGGCCCGTCAGGGTGAAAACCAGGCCCTCATCCGTCTTTGTAACTGTGGGCGTCTCTGTTCCACCCGCCGTGATACCCAGCCGGGTCGAAGTCTCCGTAAACATATGCAGCACGGTGAACTCATAGCTTGAATCCGTCCCACTGGGGTATGGCAGGGTCACGGTAATGCCCGCTGCGGGAAAGTTATCTACTGTGGCGGTAATCCATGTAATTCCGCCGTCGGTGCTGTATTGCAGCACCACATCATACACAAGAGTGTTATCCGCTGTGTAACCTGTGCTTACCGTGACGCGGCTGATCAGATCTGAAATCAGCTCATCCACACTGGAATACAAACTCTTCAACCCCTCCGGCAGGGCAGTCAGTCCCTGAACCGTTGTTTTCGTACTGAGATTCTCATCCGTTCCATCAATGACTTTGATGGCAGTGTAATCTGCTTTGTAGCTGTCACCGCAGTGTGTGCAGGTGTAAATGGTGTATCCCTGCTCCGTGTAAGTTGCCTCGGTTATCACTGCTTCGTAGCTGTGGCCCGTCACAGTAAGCGTATAGGAAGCCCTTGCCTCATTATAATTTTCTGTGGCCACTGCTGTGGCTGTAATGGCTGCGGTGCCTGCACCAACGATCGTCACCTCACCGGTATTTTCATTCACTACCGCCACTTTTGTATTATCGGAAGCATAAGTGATCCCACCATCCCCGGCTGCCTCTGTCAGCTTGTTGGTAAACGCTGCGTCATTGATATGCTTTGTCACACTGCCCTCTCTGTAGGAGATGGATTGTTCCGCCTTTCCGATTGTCACGCTGACGCTGTTGTTTGCCGGCGTATAATCGTTGTGGTTGCTGTCGCCAATTACCTTGTAGCAAACGGTGTATGTCCCCGCGTCTGTTCCGGTGGGAACCTCTGTATTCCAATCGCTGTTATCAAGGCTGTAGTACATCGTACCGCCTGAGGTTGAACCCGCGCTTACAAGCTCCTGCGCGCTGCCGGTATATGTAAGTATCTGCGCTTCGGGCGCAGTTACGCTCGGCACAGCCTTGCCCACGGTAAAGGACACCGTATCCGTTGCCGTTGCACCGCCGTCATATGTCACGGTGATTATGGCGGTATACGTATCTGCGGCAAGTCCCGCTACAGGCCGGATTGTATAGTCGGTGTTACTGCCGCCCGCGGTTACGGTGCTGCCGCTGCCAGCGATAGTGAAGTTAGCGGAACTAACCGTAACGCTCGTAATTGTCGCGTCGCTGTTGCCGCTGCTTTCAATCGTTATGCTCGCCGCTTCGAGCTGCGTATAGCCGTAGGTCACTTCGTCAAAGGTCGGGGCAGTGACGGTCAGGGTGTAGGTGCGTTCTGTGCCGCCGGCTATCGTCACAGTTGCCGCCGTGCCTGAAAACGCGCTGCTTGTCGCCTTATAGCGTACCTCGTAGCTGCCCGCCGCGAGGCCGGTGACGATCGTGCCGGAGCAGTCAGCCCATGTTCCGCCGGAAAGACGGTATTCCATTTCTGTTGTCACACCCGTTATCTGTCCGTCGTCCTCATTCAGCCACTGCTCGTTCACTGCCGTGACGCTGGGCGCGCTCGGGCGGTCTGCAAGCGTGTTTGTCGTTTCCGCACTTGCGCTTGCATTTGTATCCGCCGCTCTGCGGACGTACAGCGTGCCGCCCGGTGTAACAGTAAGTGTGCTGCTCCAGGTGCTTCCGTCCGTGCTGATTTCATAGCCGCTCGTCGCCGTGGCGGTTTCCGCGGAGTAGTCGATTGTGTAGCCCTCGCCTGCCGTCGGAGCAACATAAGTCTTACTGTATTGGGCGGTGTAGGTGGTGTCAGCGGTTATCGCGTCCACCTCCGGCGACCAGCCGCTGAATGTGTAGATATAGGTGCTGTCGGTGTCCTTAGTCGGCTCATTGCCGGAGTAAGACGGGGTCGCGCCGGACTGCACCACATCGGTTTTCAGGGTAATGTCGTCGTTTTTCCAGGTAACGGTGCAGCAGACCAGCGCCGCACTTGCTGCGGAGGCCGCGCTGCTGCTGTAATTGCCCGTTCCTACAGCCGTGACGGTAAAGGTATAGCTGCCCGCTTCGGTGATTGTAAACGTCATGTTTGTTCCCGTTGTTACAGAAACCGCATTGCCCTCGGCTGTACCGTCTTTATAAAGCTGCACCGTATAGCTGCCTGCGTTTGTTACCTCGTCCCATGATGCGGTCACCGTCGTTGTAGTGCCGCTCCATTGGAGATTGCCCGGCGCAGAAAGCTGCGTGGCGGTTATCGTAAAGCTCACGCTGGCTGTCGCCCCGCCAACGGTAATTTGGGCAGTGTATGTTC
>JAJQID010000008.1 GCA_021199405.1 Lachnospiraceae bacterium | reverse complement strand
TGATCTGTTCCTTGCTGCTTCCCGTCCGTGCCAGGAAAATAACAGCAGCAACAGACTCCGCTCCTTTGATTCCCTCTGGATGGTTGTGCGTCACGTCAGCCGTTGCTCTGGCAACTTCTCTGGTCCGCTCCAGCGTATCATACAGCCATCCCGCAGCTGACACGCGCATCGCGGAACCGTTCCCATAACTTCCATACGGAACCGGATTTTTCTGCGTCAGCCATACACGGAACCGGCCGCCATATCCGGCATGAGGATATTTTCGTCCCCATTTCTGCATGGAAACAGTCACAAGCTCTCTGATACGTTCTATGCTGCGCTCGGCCGGTGCAATTTTTTCTGCATTCAGAAGGGCATCCGCCACAGCGATTGTTGTTTCACTCAATTAAAGATGTAAATTTGAAACATCCCCGCCTGATACCAATTTTCAAAATCCCCCTACTCTATTTTCTTCTGGTATGTGTACTGCCCTAAAAGCTTCATTACTAATACCATGTAATACTATTGTGAAATAATAAATTACTCCTAATAATGTCGCTATTGCAAGCATTGATGCTCCAGTAAGTGCTGCACCTTGAAAATATTTAATTGTCTTTGGATTTGTTAATATGTTCTTCATAGTTTGTCTCCTTTGTCTTTGAATCAGTAGGACGTCAGCGTGAACTGACGTCCTAATTTTGGGCTTGTCTTTTATTATCTATTAATGTATTTCCACGCCTTCTTTGTTTGTCTGACCTGTTGATTCTACACCCATTAGGTTTGTACCCCCTAAGATTTCCTGCATAGCAGCCATGGCTTCTTCGTCCGAGGAATAGGTTGGAGCTTCATCACCACCGGAGACTACTGGCTGACCACCGGAATTTGTGGTGCCTGTATCTGTAGTGCCTGTATCATTGGTACCTGAATTGCCGGTACCACCGTTACCGCTGCCTGAATTACCGTTATTGCTCGTACCATTGTCGCTGGTACTGGTGCCGGTCTGACCTGTGGTGACCGTACCTTTGTCAGGGTTTGTATATGTGCCAGCATTGATTGAGTCGGTTAACTCAATGTAATAGTCACTGTCTAAAACGGCTTTGTAGTAATCCTCTTTTGAAATTATTCCATCTTGATAGAACTGTGCTAAACCAAGTGTCTGTGTTGTTGTATTATAGATTGCTGTCTCTTTACCATACTTGGTTACATTGTCAGCATATTCCGTCTCTGTGATGTACTCAATGGCTTCTGTCATTACATCATCAAATGTGGACTCATACAGCAATTCAGCATAGGTGATATGTACATCCGGGTCGATCATCTCTCTTAGTTCTTCTTCGGTGTAGGCAGCCTCAACTGTTTCGGTTTCAGTGGATTCTTCTTCTGTCACTTCTTCAACAGCTTCCGGTTCTTCCTCTATTTCTTCTGGTTCTTCTTCAATTTCTGTTTCTGAAATTTCTTCCACAATTTCCTCATTGGCTTCTTCGGTTTCTGAGCTGGTTCCACATCCTGTGGCCATGAAAACAGCGACAGTTAATAGCATAAAACTGATGATGATTTTATTTTTCATTTCGCCCTCTCTTTATAATATGAAATTTTCGTGCTTATCCGTTTCAATTATATTCGCATTGTACTGATATGTCAAAACAAACTTCATCCTTAGTGGTCTTTCAAGCTCCTATTTGGGAGCCTTTTTATTTTCAAAAATGTTTGGCTCTGACGGAATCATTTGCTGGCGTATGCCCGCCCGGACGTGGAGTTGCCCGGAATGGAGCTGTGCGGGAATGGAGGGCAACGGAGCGGTAGGGCGAGGCGTAGCCAGTGTGACACAGAAGCGTCACTGTACGTGATAGTAAGCCCTCACCGGCGTGTTTGGTATACGTTAAGCTTGTCCGTAGAAGTAACAACCTAGGAGAAAAATTTTTCAAAGCATTTAAGTATTACCCCCTATAAGCAAAAAATTCTGCTTTTCTGGGGCGTTGCCTTTCTTGAAAAGCAGGTCGGGAAAGGTGGTACTAAAATGCAAGAAAATGAAAATGCTGGCAAGAACCGGTTCGGACTGGTTACATATGAGTATTTAAAGGAGACAAAAGCTCTGGCGCGGAAAATTGAGTCGTTGGAAAGTCAAATTACAAAACAGCGCCAAAAAGTTCAGGAAGTTGGATTAGGAAAAGACTGTCGCCTTTTTGAACGGTACAAGAAAAAATTGACTGATCTGGAAAATCAAAAAAGCGCGGTAGATGTTGATTACGGTCAACGGCGAAATGTGATCAAGGCATGGTTGGACATCCTCGGCTCAGAATGGGATGAGAATATGAAAAAAGCATGCTATGCCTTTTACATTGAGAATGAAAATCAATATGAGGTATGTGAAAAATACTATATCACGAATATTTCTGCCCGAACATACGAACTGTTCAACAAAAAATATTGGTGTAAGAAAACGCAATCAGAATGTGGTTATACGTAGAACCAACTCGATTTTAAATGTGATAATGAAATCAATTCAAAATCAAAAAATATGAAAGGAGATGATGCTATGATTTTGAAGAATCTAAAGCTGACGCTTGCGTCAGTGGTGGATAATCCGTCAGACGGTACACTGGATGTGGTTGAAACTTCGGTTCAGTATGCGTGGGAGAACGGAAAGCGGACAGATACCGTTCTTGGGTACAAGTTGGAGGTGATCGTCCGCCGTGGTGACACCCTGACTGTAAAAGTGCCCGCCGATCTGTCCGAGAAAGTTAGTGAGGTTGAGGGAATGCTCAGAGCGGATGAAGAGGTTGAGGTCGTTTTTAAGGGGCTAAAGCTCAAGGCATACGCCATGGCGAGCAAGGACGGCGTTCGGTCTGGAGTCTCAGCCACGGCAGAGGATTTTGAAATCGTCAACGAAATTGACGAATTTTCAGACATTTCATAGGAGGTTATTGTATGAAAATAAGGAATAAATTTGAGGAACTATTGACGGAGGGCGCCTCGGCGCTCTCCAACGCCAGAGAATACTTCGGCGTGAAACTGCGGGAGTTGAATGAGCGGCAGATTCGAGAGCAACAGCAACTTGCCCAGCAACAGCGGCAGATGATCATTCAGGCCAACGCTGACCAGCTTGCTACTGAAATTTATGAGGCAGTTTATCAGAAAAATTACATAAATTGCGCGAATGTTCAGAAAGTTTCTGATTTGCGTTTCAGCGGCTATCAGGTGCGCAACGGCAAGGCGGCGTATTACTATACAATATTGATGAGTAAGCCGACTGTGCTTTCCCCCAGTGACGTGAATCTGCTTCAACGTTCCATGAATCAAGATATAGGGTGGATGAACCGATATCTCCACGGCACCATGCCGCCAGATCAGATTCAGCAGTCTCATCCTTTCTACTGGAGGGGTTTTCGAGTGATCGGTGTCAGGAATGTGGACAGCTTTTACTCTGTCCAGATCGCCGTTGAGGTTCTCTGATTCTGATGTTTCATAAGGCGTGGAAAATAAGGAAACTTCTCAAAAATCCCCGCTAAATCAGGCTTTTTGAGGGGGCGGTGGGCTTGTCCGCCCCCAAAAAGAAATCAAGGAAAACAAGGAAAAAGCATAAATAAAAAGGAAGCAAAATCTAAACAGAGACTAAAGAGAAAGGAAACAGAAAATGTCAGTCAAAATGTGCGAAATCGTCTCCAATTTACAGACAGACGATGGTGAGACCCTGTTCGATATGGACGCCCTCCCCGAAATCCTCGCGCGGAGGTCACCACCGATCATAAAATATTGTTATATTATTCACAATCAGGATACCTACACAAAAAAGGAATCTGAGAAGAATCCTGAAAAATACAAAGAGGGGGAGCTGAAACCCGCTCACATCCATCTCCTGCTCCGTTTCAACTCCCCACAGCAATATAAAGCTGTCGGGAAGTGGTTCGGCATTGAGGAAAACTTTGTCTCAAAAATCACCGGGAACTGGGAATCCTCACTAGCATACCAGATACATCTCAACTCCCCGGAGAAACATCAATATTCCCCTGATGAGGTCACCGCGAACTTCGATTATGTAGCGGCGCTGGAAAAGATTGGTGAGAAAGAGAATCGGGATGAAAAAGTGAAAGAGCTTGTTGATAAGATTCTTGATGGAGAGATCAGGGAATACAACAAAACGCTCGAAATAGACAACATGCTCCTCGTGGACTACGCCTACACTTTCGACACCGCTTTTAAGGTACGCTCAGAACGCATGCAAGCGACGGTCAGTGAACGCCAGACAGAGGTCATTTTCATAACTGGAAAAGCCGGGGTCGGGAAAACCACCCTCGCGAAAAAAATTGCAAAAGAAAGAGGTCTGGATTTTTTCATATCCTCCGGGAGCAATGACGTGATGGACGGATACGGACAGCAACCGTGCCTCATCCTCGATGATATCCGCCCCAGTGCGCTGGGGCTGTCTGACCTCCTGAAACTTCTGGACAATAACACCGCGAGTAGTATTAAGAGCAGATATAAGAATAAATACCTCAACTGTGAGTTGGTTATACTCACAACAGTTTTGAGCATTGATAAATTTTATTCAAACGTATTTGAAAATGAGAATGAGCCTGTCACACAGCTGAAAAGGCGCTGTGGAACCTATATAGTAATGGATTCAGAAAATATCTATATCAGGCAATTCGATACTATGAAGATGGCATATTCAGACCCCGTCATATGTGTGAATGACATCATTGACGGATACCGCCCCGCCCACCCCCTGACGAGGGAGGACGTGAAAGCGAATATCGCCCAGAGTATGCCATTTTTGACATTCCGGGATACTGCCCCACAAGCGGCTCCTGAGGGCTTTACAAAAGTCTCGGGCAAAGAGGCGGAACAGATCAAACTGAAATTTGAAAAATGAAATGAATAGCCCGAAAAAGGGCGGAAAGGAGTGATATTTCCGCGAAATGGGCTTGAAGATAAGAAAACCAACATATAAAGCGAAAATGACAGGATGAGGGCTTTCTCGCCCTCTCCTGAATGCCACTGCCCGTTGCATGGAAACAACAGAATGCAATGGAAAAGGACAATGAAAAAAATACTCCCCGGAGATATGAATTCGGAAAGCTCTGCGTTGTCATGAGAGAACACTATCCGGAGGATGGAAATAAGTCGTTCACGGACTTGCTCTCGGACTTCATCTGCCGGGAGGCTACCTACGGTAGGGATATCGAATAATTGTTCGGAAAGCACTGGAAAACGCCCCGCACTCATGATATACTGGCTAATAGGTATCAGTGCGGGGATGTTTCATGAGAAAGGAGAAAAAAGTAATGAATCAACCCAGCACAACGAAAATTTATAACACCGCCCTATATATGCGGCTATCCCGTGACGATGAACTGCAAGGTGAAAGCGGGAGCATTACCACCCAGCGCATGTTCCTCCGCCAGTATGCCCGTGAAAATGGCCTGAATGCGGTGGAAGAATATGTGGACGATGGTTTCAGCGGGACGAACTATGACCGCCCCGGGTTCCAAAGGATGATTGAGGCTATTGAGGATGGGAAAATCAACTGCGTGGTCACGAAAGACCTCTCGCGCCTCGGGAGGAATTACATCCTGACCGGGCAATACACAGAACTGTATTTCCCCTCAAAAGGTGTCCGTTATATCGCGGTAAATGACAACGTGGACACCCTGAAAGGCGAATCTGAGCTTGCCCCGTTTTTGAATATCCTGAATGAAATGCACGCCAGACAGACCAGCAAAAAAGTGAAATCCGCGCTCCATACACGCTTTGCCAATGGTGCCCACTATGGGATGTGCGCCCCGATAGGCTACAGGAAAGACCCTGACCGGAAAGGGCACCTTATCATTGACCCTGAGACAAGATGGATTGTGGAAAAAATATTTGACCTTGCCTCCCACGGTTATGGGGCTTTCTCAATCACAAAGATATTGATTGATGAAAAGGTACCCACCGGGGGATGGATTAACTACCAGAAACAGGGCTCATTTGCAAACATCTATGCGGGAGCTCCGGAGGAAAAGTCTTTTGCATGGTCGCCAACGGTAGTCAGGAGCATACTGCAAAATGAGGCGTATATAGGCCACAGCGTCCATAACAAGGAGGGAGCCATCTCGTTCAAGAACAAAAAGAGGGTAAACAGGCCGAAAGAGGAATGGTTCCGGGTGGAAAACACCCACGAGGCGATCATCTCTGAGGATGTGTTCCAACAAGTGCAGGAGCAGATGAAAAGCCGCCGCCGTGAGAAAAAGGACGGTACCACACAGATATTTTCCGGGCTCCTCAGATGTGCGGACTGTGGATGGGCAATGTCCATAGAGACGAACTACCGGTTAAAGAAACCAACCTCTTATTATACCTGTGGACAAAACCGAAAAGGGTTCCATGGATGTACTTCGCACTATATCCGCTATGACGTCCTGTATCCCGCCGTCCTTTCAAGTATCCAGTATTGGGCAAACCAAGCCCAGAAAGACGAGGAACGGCTTTTAAACCGCCTCCTGAGTGCTACAGAAAAGGGTCGTGAGACAGAGAGGAAAAAACAGCTTTCTGACCTGAAAAAAGCGGAGAAAAGGAAATCAGAGGTGGACGGTCTTTTCCTAAAGCTCTATGAGGACTGGAGCAAAGGGAGAATCACGGAGTACAATTTCAATATGCTTTCTGGGAAATATCAAGGGGAGCAGGAACAGCTTGACCAGAAGATCACTTCCCTGAAATCTGAAATGGAGTCCGCGAAACAGACAGAATCGGACACAGAAAAATGGATTGCCCTCATCCGGAAATATACCAATGTGACCGAGCTTGACGCCGAGCTTTTGAATGCCCTGATTGAAAAGATCACTATCCATGAGGCGGTAAAGCATGAGGACGGCACAAAGGAACAGGAAATAGAAATTTATTACCGCTTTGTCGGTAAGATTTGAACTAGGAATTTTTACATCTTTAACTGACTGTGACAGTCATCACACTGTCATCGGTAAACGCCGCTCCTTTTGTGAACAGTTCAAAATCTTTTGTTTTCTTTCCTCTATCAAACTCATACGGGCTTCCGATGATGTCTCCTAAAATTGCTCCATACATTTCGTTGTACCTCCCTGTCCTTTGATGATGTCAGTTTATCAGAAATCGAAAAGAAAGTGGTCGTCCGAAAAGCGACAAATCCACTTCCTTCGTAATTTTCTGAATTATTCTCCCAGAATGGGCTGGCCATGCTCAAACAGCGCCAGGTTGATACTGTAAATATCATACTCCTGCCTGCTGATAAAATACTCGATGATCAGATCCG
Organism: Lachnospiraceae bacterium; assembly: GCA_021199405.1. Classification (GTDB taxonomy): domain Bacteria; phylum Bacillota; class Clostridia; order Lachnospirales; family Lachnospiraceae; genus RGIG6307. The sequence continues at coordinate 2,602 of JAJQID010000008.1, read as the reverse complement.
ACTTGCTGCTGGGTGAAAGCGCCAGCTCCGCCCGTTTCAATAAGTCAACTGTGTCATCGAGATTGAGTTTCAGAGCAATCGCGAGGGCAAGAGCCGTTTTCTTTTTCGGCTTGTAGTTCTCATTGCACCTGATTTTGGAAAACAGTTTCCGGTCCATGTTGGCGCGTTTATAAACGTCCACATCAGTCAGTCCCCGTTCGTCAATCAGATGAAGCAGTCTCTGCTGAAAGGTTTCCCCGACATTTCCCAGAGCGTCATCCAGACTCATTTCCGGAGACATCGAGACTGGCGCGGACATTTTCGGAGAATAGAGCGGTTCGGATTCTGAGCAGGTAATGGACTCTAACATCTCCGATGCAGACTGATCAGATTCACTTAAAATCCTGCGGCTTTCTGCAAGGCGCAGGCGTCTGCTGCGTTCTGCTATTTCTGCCGCATCCGGTTCACCGCCGAAGGACTGATCCGGATATAAATATTCTTCCTTTCGCTGCCTTGCGACATAATTTTCATCAATAAAATCATCGACATCCTGGAAAAGCTTTCCGGACAGTTCAAACGAATGCCGGTCAAAGACAACCAGAATCACCTGCATATCATGCGAAAGCAGAAAATGGCTGATGACAGAAACGGCAATCTGCAGCGCCCGGTCCTTCGGAAATCCATACACACCCGTCGCGATCAGCGGAAAGGCGATGCTGTCGCATTGAAGCTCCACAGCTTTTGCAAGAGAATTTTCATAGCAGTCCGAGAGAATATCAAATTCTCCATGTTTTCCGTCTACCCAGGCCGGTCCGACGGTATGGATAATGTATTTTGCAGGAAGTGCAAAAGCGGAAGTTGCCGCCGTCTGGCCGCATTCGATCTGTCCGATTTTCTTCCGCTCCGCCAGCAGGAGATCCGCGCCGGCAGCTTTATAAATGGCCGCGTCCGTCCCGGCCGCATAGGTTGGATGCGGATTAGCTGTATTTACAATAGCATCTGCTTTTACTTTTGTGATGTCATTTCGGATGATTTTAAATGGCATGAATGTCACCTTCTTACAGTCCTTTTATCTGTTCTACCACAGATCCGATATCCTCATCAATACAGATTGATTGATTTTTTATCTCACGCGGGCACATAACTTCCCCTTTGTTGATACAGGCATATATGGCCTTCGGATTCTTTGCTGTCATCCGCCAGAACGGATACTTGATAATCACCGGGGTATTTGCGCCTACTCCCAGTTCCAGAAACAGAACATGCAGATTCTCATGCCGCCTGATAAACTCGTTGTACCGCTCTGCAGCCAGATGCCATCCTTCATCCTCCACAAAGGTATCATCACAGCGTAGATTCACATTCATTGGTGCGCCGCAGATCGGGCAACGCGGAACCAGTGCCGACGGAATTTTCATGTCCTTTTGCTCTTTTACCATCTGCCGTACGGCTTCTTCATTGTCATAGGTTTTGTCATGGCAGGGTTGGGAGCACTGCCACAGGCCATAATCGCCCTGGGTGTAGAACAGCCGTTTCTTATCGAACCCGGCAAGCTGGAATTGATGGTCTACGTTGGTGGTCAACACGAAATAGTCTTTGCCCTTCACCAACTCCAACAGATCCATGTAAGGTTTTCCAATGCCGGCCTCATAGCGGTTGACCAGGATGTGCCGTGACCACCATGCCCAGTATTCCTCAAATGTGTCAAACGGATAAAACCCACCGGAATACATATCAGTGATGCCGTATTTTCTGTGAAAATCTGAAAAGTATTTTTCAAACCGTTCCCCGCTGTAGCTCATGCCAGCCGAAGTAGAAAGCCCTGCGCCGGCACCGATGACAATGGCGTCTGCCGTCTCGATTTCATTTTTCAACTGTAATAATTGATCCGGCACTTTCGTTTGGGTGGAGAATGCTTTGCTTACCGTTTCACCGAAGGATGTCCCGGTAGATTTGTAAGTCGATGTCCTTGAAAACATTAAAGATCACCTCGATTTCGCTGTTGGTCTGCTCTTTGTATTCCTTTACCGTACTGACGGCAACCTGTGCTGCCTTGTCATTGGGAAAGTGAAATTCCCCGGTAGAGATGCAGCAGAACGCAACACTTTTGATGTTATTCTGGTCTGCCATCTCCAGGCAGGAACGATAGCAGGAAGCAAGCAGTTCCTTATCTTTTCTGGTAAGCCAGCCGCTGACGATGGGACCGACGGTATGCAATACGCAGTCACAGGGCAGATTGAATGCCGGAGTAATTTTTGCCCTGCCGGTTTCCTCCTCATGCCCCTGTTTTTCCATCAGCTCCGCGCAGGCTAAGCGAAGCAGAACACCTGCGTAGCTATGAATGGCGTTATCAATACAGCCGTGGTTTGGGCTAAAGCACCCCAGCATCTGAGAGTTGGCTGCGTTAACAATCGCTCCGCAGCGGAGTGTTGTAATGTCTCCCTGCCAGAGATAAAGTCCCTCCTGCATTGGCGTCAGGTCTGCAAAATCCGTAATGCCTTTGCGCCGGGTTTCTTCCTGCAAATAAGCGTCCTGTACTTCCAGGAACTGACCACTGACCGGCTTAGGGCATCCCCCCCATTACCCAGCCCGCCGTTGGGACCGGGGCAGGCCCCATCGGGGA
>JAJQID010000052.1 GCA_021199405.1 Lachnospiraceae bacterium | reverse complement strand
AGTACGAGCTCCCCATGGATTACAAGTCCAGAATTGACGTGGTCGTGGACTCCAAAGCCAAAACCATCGCCTTTCATGACAACGGTCTGGGCATGACCGCCGAGGAGGTGGACGAGTACATCAACCAGATCGCTTTTTCCGGCGCCGCGGATTTCGTGGAGAAGTACAAGGACAAGACCAACGATGACCAGATTATCGGACATTTCGGCCTGGGCTTCTACTCCGCGTTTATGGTAGCGGACGAGGTTCATATTGATTCTCTGTCATATAAACCAGGTGCGAAGGCTGTCCACTGGGAGTGCGACGGCGGCACTGAATTTGACATGGAGGATGGAGATAAGACGGAAGTTGGTACTACCGTCACCCTGTTCCTGAATGAGGACTGTCTGGAGTATTGCAATGAGTACAAGGCCAGAGAGGTTCTGAAGAAGTACTGCTCCTTCATGCCCATTGAGATTTACCTGTCCAAGAAGGATGACGAATCCACTCAGACCATCAAGCCCTCCGAGAAGCTGGAGTCTGATGTGGTGGTGGAGACCATCGCTCCTGAGAAGGAGGGCGATGAGGAGAAGCTGAAAATCAAGAGACGTCCGGAGCTCTTAAATGATACCAATCCCCTCTGGACCAGAAACGCCAATGACTGTACCAGAGAGGAGTATCTGGAGTTTTACCGCACCGTATTTCACGATTACAAGGAGCCCCTGTTCTGGATTCATCTGAATATGGACTATCCCTTCAATTTAAAGGGGATTCTGTATTTCCCGAAGATCAACACTGAGTACGACTCCATCGAGGGCACCATCAAGCTGTACAATAATCAGGTGTTTGTAGCGGATAATATTAAGGAAGTTATTCCGGAATTTCTGATGCTTTTAAAGGGCGTTATTGACTGCCCGGATCTGCCGTTGAACGTGTCCAGGTCCGCTCTGCAGAACGACGGCTTTGTGAAAAAAATCAGCGACTTCATCACCAAGAAGGTGGCGGACAAGCTGGCCGGCATGTGCAAGACTGACAAGGAATCCTATGAAAAATACTGGGATGATATCAGCCCCTTCATCAAATATGGCTGCCTGAAGGATGATAAATTCTGCGAAAAGATGACAGATTACATTCTTTTCAAGAATCTGGACGGTCATTATATGACTCTGCCGGAGTGTCTGGAGGTCAAGCCCATCGATGTGGACGAGGACGAAGAGGCAGCGGGGAAGAGTGAGAATGCGGTAGACGAGAACGGCAACGCTGTGGAGGCCGAGGTGGTAGATGAGACGCCTGCCGGAGAAACCGCAACGGACGAAAACGGCAATTCCGTGGAGGCTGAGGTGGTGACTGACACACCTGATGATGAGACTGAATCTGAGGAGACTCAGGAGGTGACGGACGCGGAGGAGGACTCTGAGGAAGAAAGCGAGGAGGAGAGTAAGAATAAGACCATCTACTACGTTACCGACGAGCGGCAGCAGGCTCAGTATATCCGCCTCTTCCAGGGCGCGAAGATGGACGCCGTGATTCTGGATCAGAATATCGACCAGCCCTTTATCTCTCAGCTGGAAAATAAGAACGAGGGCATTCACTTCCAGAGAATCGATGCAGACCTGACTGAGAGCCTGAAGGCAAAGACCAGCAAGAAGGTGCAGAAGGAGCTGACCGAGAAGACGGAGATCATCAGTAAGCTGATGAAAAAGACCATCAAGAAGGAAAATCTGACCGTGAAGCTGGAAAAGCTGCGCAACAGCAAGGTGGCGGCGCTGATCACCGTACCGGAGGAGAGCCGCCGGATGCAGGATATGATGAAGATGTATGCCGCCAACGGCATGAGCATGGGCGATCTGGGCAAGGAGGACGAGACACTGGTATTGAATGCCGCCAACCCGCTTGTGAAATTTGTCCTTGACAATGAGGACAACGCCAATGCCAAAACGATATGTGAGCAGCTCTATGACCTGGCCAAGCTTCAGCATGCGCCGCTGGAGGGTGACGAGATGGCTCGCTTTATCTCCCGCAGCAATGAGATTATGATGCTGCTGACAAAGCAGAAGGATGCGTAATTTTAAAAAATAGCACCTCACTGAGCGGAGGTGCTGTTTTTTTTGCGTATAATTTAAATGCCTTAGTATGCAGAAAAGCTGCCGGTAGCAGGTTTTCTGCAATTGCTACACGCGGAATTTCAGCAGAGTTTGACCGGAATTTAGATGGGATGTGAATATTGAAAACTGATTGACAATAAAAATGATAATGCTATAATGAACTCATAGATAGTTAATTATAACTAACCATAAACGGATGTATTGAAGCTTATTGCTTGTACTTTAGGAAAAACGCGCTGGAATGATTGCACAGGAATTTGCCAGGATGTACATGGGCCAGAAGTCAGAAGAAAGGAAGGACATAAAGGTATGAATAAAATTACATTGAAAATCGACGGTATGAGCTGCGGCATGTGTGAGGCTCATGTCAATGACGCCATCCGTAAGGTCTGCGGCGAAAAGGTGAAGGTTTCCTCCTCCCACACAGGCGGAACCGCGGAAATCCTGCTGGATGGAGCGCCGGACATCGCCAGAATTAAATCGGCTCTTAAGGCGGACGGATATAAGGTTCTGGAGGTGAACGTGGAGCCTTATGAGAAGAGGAAAGGATTTTCTTTCAGGAAAAATTTGTAAATTTTTCATATTTTTATGACATAAAATGTGGAAATACTGTGAAAAAGTTAGTTGACATTGACTAACTTTCTGCATATAATCAAGAGGAAAGAAAAGTTAGCGATACATAACAACAGTGCATCGCCGGGTGACGCGGCTGTAGAAGACCGCGGAGCAATCGACTTTTATGCATAGTGATGTCCGCGTCAGCGGACATGTCCGTTTTACCAGAAGATAAGGAGGAGACATGATGGCTTTGGCATTGATGAGCGTGGGGGAGAAACGGAAGGTAGCCAGCATCCACGGCAAGGATGAGGTAGTCAGACACCTGCAGGACATGGGATTTGCCCCAGGGGCCGAGGTGGAAGTGGTCGGAGGAAATGCCGGCGGCATGATCCTTCTGGTGAAGGGAACCCGCATTGCATTGGACAGGGGCCTGGCCAGCAAGATTCTGGTGGCGTAATACTGCCGGAACCGCTGCCTTGCTGAGAGAGGGTATCGTTTGTGTCCGGATGGCTGGAGAGTGATCAAATGACCTGATGGACAGCGTATGAGAGGAAGGAGAAGAAAATGCAGACATTGAAAGAGGTACCGGTAGGAAGCACCGTGACTGTTGTGAAGCTGAATGGGACCGGGGCGGTGAAGCGCCGCATTATGGATATGGGCATCACAAAGGGTGCGCAGATTTATGTCCGCAAGGTTGCGCCCCTGGGCGATCCGGTGGAAGTCACTGTGCGCGGCTATGAGCTGTCGTTACGAAAAGAGGATGCGCAGATGATAGAGGTACAGTAAGGATTTTTATGCGGGCTGTGAAAGCAGCTTATTTTTCAGAGAATGGGTTAGTCCTGAGTAACCTGAAGGAGGAAGAAATGGCGATTAAAATTGCACTTGCCGGCAATCCAAATAGCGGCAAAACTACATTATTTAATGCGCTGACCGGTTCCAACCAGTATGTGGGAAACTGGCCGGGCGTTACAGTTGAAAAAAAGGAAGGCAAATTGAAGGGCCATAATGACGTAACCATCATGGACCTTCCCGGCATTTATTCCCTGTCTCCCTATACACTGGAGGAAGTGGTAGCCAGAAATTATCTGATCGGCGAGCGCCCGGACGCGATTCTGAATATCATCGATGGAACCAATCTGGAGCGCAACCTGTATCTGTCCACACAGCTTCTGGAACTGGGCATCCCGGTAGTCATGGCTGTCAACATGATGGATCTGGTGGAAAAATCCGATGATAAGATTTACGTGGATAAGCTGGCTGAACAGATGGGCTGCAAGGCGGTGGAGATTTCCGCACTGAAGGGAACCGGCGTCACCGAGGCGGCGGAGCTGGCGGTGGAAGCGGCGAAGGCGGCCGTGCCGCAGAGGATAGTACATACCTTTGATAAAAAAATCGAGGACGCATTAAGCTCCATCGAGGCAAAGCTGGGAAGCGAGGTGGCGGATTCACAGAAGCGCTTCTTTGCCCTGAAGCTTCTGGAGGGCGATGAAAAAATTGCGGCTCAGATGACGAAGGTTCCGGATGTGTCCGCGGAAATCAAAGCAGTGGAGGAAGCCTTTGATGACGACGCGGAGAGCGTGATTACCGGAGAGCGCTATACTTTTATTTCATCCATTATTGACAAATGCGCAAAAAGAGCGTCTAATAAAGAAAAGCTGACCATTTCCGACAAAATTGACCGGGTGGTGACCAACCGGATTCTGGCGCTGCCGATTTTCGCGGTGGTGATGTTTCTGGTTTATTATATCTCCATGACCACCATCGGCGCGGCGGCCACCGACTGGACCAATGACAACCTCTTCGGGGACGGCTTCCATCTCTTTGGTATCGGCACAGCTGATTACGAGGAGGTCGCCGAGGAATATGGCGGGGCGGCTGAGATCGTCACCGGTTTTGCGTCAGATGCGGGAGTTGATGAGATCCTGGAGGCGATTGACGAGGAAGCGGAGGAGTATGATCCGGCGGCTGCAGCGGCAGCGGTTGTTGAGCTGACTGCTCTGTACAGCGAAGGCTCTGAGATCGTATACGAGGTAGAGGACGAGGAAACGCTGGAGGTCCTGGAGGAAGAAGCCTCCTACGATGACCTGATCGAATCAGCGGCGATTCTGGAAGCTTACGGCTATGAGGCTCCTGACCCGGCGGATTATGGAATTTTTGTTCCCAGTATCCCGGCGGCCATCGAGAGCCTGCTGGATGCGGTGAACTGCAATGCGGCATGGCTGCGGGGTCTGATTCTGGATGGTATTGTTGCCGGCCTTGGCGCAGTGTTGGGCTTTGTGCCCCAGATGCTGGTGCTGTTCTTCCTGCTTGCCATTCTGGAATACTGCGGCTATATGGCCCGTATCGCTTTCATCCTTGACCGTATTTTCCGGAGATTTGGTCTTTCGGGCAAGTCCTTTATTCCCATGCTGGTGAGTATGGGCTGCGGCGTTCCCGGTATCATGGCCAGCCGGACCATTGAGAATGACAAGGACCGTAAGATGACCATCATGACCACCACCTTTATCCCCTGCGGTGCCAAGGTGCCCTTTATCTCCATGATTGTAGGAGCTCTGTTGGGTGGAAATCCCTTTGTGGCTACCGGCGCATATTTCATGGGCGTGGCGGCGGTGATCTGCTCCGGCGTGATTTTAAAGAAAACCAGACTTTTCGCCGGCGATCCATCTCCCTTCGTGATGGAGCTTCCGGCTTACCACATGCCCACCATCGGCGCCATCCTCAGGAGCACCTGGGAGCGCGGCTGGTCCTTTATCAAGAAGGCGGGCACCATCATCACCCTGTCTACCATTGTGATCTGGTTCACCACTTACTTTGGCTTTGCGGAGGATGGCTTCCGGATGCTGGCTGAGGAAGAGATCGATTACAGTATTCTGGCCACCATCGGCAACGCCATCGCCTGGATCTTTATCCCCCAGGGCTGGGGCAACTGGCAGGCGGCTGTGGCTTCCATCACCGGACTGGTAGCCAAGGAAAATATTGTGGGCACCCTGGGCATCCTGTATGCCAACGGCGACGGCAGCGTATGGCAGAATATGGCGGCGGCCTTTGGCTCCAACGGCTCCACCACCGCGGTAGGCTACTCCTTCCTGCTGTTCAACCTGCTCTGCGCCCCCTGCTTTGCAGCCATGGGCGCCATCAAGCGGGAGATGAACAATACGAAGTGGTTCTGGATTGCCATCGGATACCAGTGCGGCCTGGCTTACTGTGTCTCTCTGGTTGTCTACAGAATAGTGGGCCTGTTCACCGGCGAGTGCGGCTTCGGCATCTTCACCGTAGTGGCCATTGCCCTGATTGTCGGCTTTGTGTACCTGTTGTTCCGCCCCATGCCGGATGCTGACGGCAGAAAGGCGGCCGTGAAAGGAACGGCGAAAGCATAATGGGAAATCTGATTGTCGGACTGATACTTCTTGTCATCGTGGCTCTGGCTGTGTGCAGCATCTGGAAGGACAAAAAATCCGGCAGGGGCTGTGCGGGATGCAGTCACGGCTGTTCAAGTTGCGGCGGATGCGCCGGCGTCAGACAGAAGTAGCATAAAATCTGATACAAAGCTTTTATGAAATGAAAAGACGGATTCAGAACGTTTGAGTTCTGAATCCGTTTTTGGCGACAGACTGAAATATGCTGGTGTAAAACATTGTATAACAGAGCGGGGAAGCAAACAAACTGTCGGGCGATTTCTGTGCTGCGGAGATGAGACTATGGCAATCGTGGAAGCCTATGCTGAACACGATTGCCACGCTCATAGGCTCATCGGAGCGTTCAGCACGGCATGAGCCAGACAGTTTGTTTGCTTCCCCGCGACCCCTATGCTTCTTATTTTCCTGGTTTAATCGCAAGCGATTGAAATTAATAAAAATTTCATAAACACACTATTGATTTCATAATCATTATCCCTTAGAATAATCACCAGTAAATCAAATATGCAGGGAGGAAATTATATGCTTAAAACACTTGCGAGCTACATAAAGCAGTACAAAAATGTGTCTATTATCACCGCTTTATGTACCATCGGCGAAGTGGCTCTGGAAACGGCTCTTCCTCTGGTAACTGCGGCAATCATTGATCAGGGCATCGAAGCGGGAAATCTGACCAAGATTTTCCTCTACGGTGGCCTGATGATTCTGATGGCTGCGGGCAGTCTTTGCTGCGGCCTGGGGTCCGCGCACTTCGGAGCGCAGGCGGCCATGGGCTTCGGCAGCAATTTGAGGGACGGCATGTACCGCAAAATCCAGACCTATTCTTTTTCCAATATTGACAAATTTTCAACCGCCGGCCTGGTGACCAGGCTGACCACGGACGTGACCAACATTCAGAATGCTTATATGATGCTGCTGCGCATGTGCCTGCGCGCTCCGATCACCCTGATCTGCGCGATGGTTCTTTCCTTCATGATCAATCCGGCGGTGGCCAGCGCATTTTTAGTGGCGGCGATTCTACTAGGGACGCTTCTGGTGGTGCTTTCTTTAACGGCCATGAAATATTTTGACCAGACCTTTGACAGGTATGATGATTTAAACGCCAGCGTGCAGGAGAATGTGACCGGTATCCGTGTGGTGAAGGCTTTTGTGCGTGAGGACTATGAGAAGAAGAAATTCAAGTCCGCCGCAGAGAACATTTATAAGATGTTCGTCAAGGCTGAGAAAATCATCGCATACAATAACCCGGCGATGATGCTGACTGTATATTCGGTTATGCTGGTTCTCTCCTGGGTTTCCGCGCACATGATCGTGGCCGGCAATATGACGACCGGCAATCTGTCCAGTTTGCTGCAGTACTGTATGAGCGTGCTGATGAGCCTGATGATGCTATCCATGGTCTTTGTCATGCTTTCCATGGCAATTGCGAGTGCACGGCGTATCGCGGAGGTCTTAAATGAAGAGCCGGATCTGGTTAATCCCCCGCATCCGTTCTTTGAGGTGCCGGACGGCAGCGTGGATTTCAGTCATGTTTATTTCTCTTATCATAAAACGGCTCGTAAGGATGTGCTCTTCGATATTGACTTTCATGTGAAGGCCGGGGAGACCATCGGTATCATGGGCGGCACCGGTACAGGTAAGACCAGTCTGGTCAACCTGATCAGCCGTCTGTATGATGTGACGCAGGGCAAGGTCATGGTGGGTGGCCATAATGTCCGCGATTATGATCTGGAGGCTCTCAGAAACGAAGTTTCTGTGGTACTCCAGAATAACCAGTTGTTTTCCGGCACCATTCTGGAAAACCTGCGCTGGGGCAACGAGAATGCCACGGAGGAGGAATGCATCGAGGCATGTAAGATGGCCTGCGCGGATGAATTTATTCAGAGAATGCCGGACGGTTACAACACCCACATTGAGCAGGGCGGCACCAATGTATCCGGCGGGCAGCGTCAGCGTCTGTGCATTGCCAGGGCTCTCTTAAAGAAGCCGAAGGTCCTGATTCTGGACGACTCCACCAGTGCAGTGGATACCGCTACGGACGCGAAGATTCGTAAGGCTTTCCGGGAGCAGATTCCCAACACCACCAAATTCATCATTTCCCAGAGAGTATCCAGCATCGAGGATGCGGATAAGATCATTGTGCTGGAGGACGGACATGTGGATGGCTTCGGTACGCATGAGGAGCTGATGGAGAACAATGAAATATACAGAAGCATCTACGAGTCCCAGACCCAGGGAAGCGGCGACTTCGATGAAGTGGGAGGTGACTGATTATGCCGAGACAGCAAATAGGAGCAAGACCGAAGACAGAAAAAAGCATGGGAGAACTCCTGACGAGAATTTTTAAGGTGCTGTTGGAAGAGTACAAGGTACATCTGATTGTTGTGGTGGTCTGTATTCTGGGATCCGCGCTGGCAAGCCTTCGGGGAACCCTGTTTATCCGCTCCCTGATTGATGATTATATTACACCGTTATTGGAAATGGACGATCCGGATTTCAGCGGCCTGCTGACGGCGCTGATCAGCGTGGCCTTTGTCTATTTACTTGGCGTGGCCTGCAGCTTTACCTATAACCGTCTGATGATCTATGTGACGCAGGGGACGCTCAGAAACATGCGTATTAAGCTCTTTGATAATATGGAGAGCCTGCCGATCAAATATTTTGACACCCATGCGCACGGCGATATCATGTCGGTTTATACCAACGATATCGATACGCTTCGGCAGCTGATCAGCCAGGCGCTTCCACAGATTTTAAACAGCAGTGTTACGATTGTAGGCACCATAGTAAGCATGATCGTACTGAGCCTGCCCTTAACCGGCGTCGCACTGGTGATGGTCTGTGTCATGGTCTGCGCAGTGCGGGCTCTGACGAAGCGAAGCGGCATGTATTTTACCCGTCAGCAGAAAGCGCTGGGCGTCTTAAACGGTTATATTGAGGAAATGATGACCGGCCAGAAGGTGGTCAAGGTATTCTGCCACGAGGACAAGGCCGTTGAGAAGTTTGACGAGCTGAACGAGGATCTGAGGGTGAATGCCACCAGAGCAAATGCGTTCTCTAATATGCTGGGTCCGGTTAATTCGCAGCTGTCCAATTTAAGCTACGTGCTCTGTGCGACCATCGGCGGTACGCTGGTGATTGTGGGCGGCGGCATTGCGGGCGTGACGCTGGGAACGCTGGTCACCTTCCTGCAGCTGGTGAAGAGTCTGGGACAGCCCATCAACCAGGTATCCATGCAGATGAACTCCATCATCATGGCCATGGCAGGCGCGGAGCGTATTTTCAATCTGCTGGATGCGGAGCCGGAAAAGGACGATGGCTATGTGGGACTGTGCAATGCCCGTGTAAACAATATGGGCAAGGTTATCGAGGTCAGAGAGCACACCGGCGTCTGGGCCTGGAAGCATTACCATAAGGACAGCGATACCACTACTTATCAGCTTCTGCAGGGCGACCTGGTGATGGATCACGTGGACTTCGGCTATACGGATGACAAGATGGTACTCCACGATATTGAGCTCTACGCTCAGCCGGGACAGAAGATTGCCTTCGTCGGCTCCACCGGCGCCGGCAAGACCACCATCACCAACCTGATCAACCGTTTCTACGACATTCAGGATGGTAAGATCCGCTATGACGGCATCAATATCAATAAGATCAAGAAAGGGGATCTGCGACGCTCCCTTGGCATGGTGCTGCAGGATACTCACCTGTTTACCGGCACCGTTATGGACAACATCCGTTACGGCAAGCTGGACGCCACCGATGCGGAGTGCATCGAGGCCGCAAAGC
>JAJQID010000066.1 GCA_021199405.1 Lachnospiraceae bacterium | reverse complement strand
TTCATGCAGAACGCCGTTTCTCCGACAGTTATGATTGCCCCGTGCCTCCGTCCGCCTTTATGGAACGGATACTTTTCTCCACACTGCTCCTGGGCTGCATGATCATGCGCCCACAGCCGGTACACTTCAGCCGGATGTCCGCACCGGTGCGCAGCACCTCCCATTCAAAGCTTCCGCAGGGATGCTTTTTTTTCAGTTTTAAAATATCTCCTACCTGAATGTTCACGCTGTCCTAATCCTTCTGCCGCCCTTTCGTTTTTGCTTAAACCGGGCAGTTACCTGCCTTCCGGCACTTATTTCCATCCGGTTCTGTCTGCCTCTCTTTCCTGCACAGATCATCCTTATCATTTCAGCACTGGCTCTGTCAAAATACAGCCTTTTCTATGAATGCAGCTCAATCTGTGAAAACACCTGTCCAATAGGCTCCCGGATGATCAGATCCGCCGCATTGTCTCTGGGAGTCGCCGACTTGTTGACCAGCACCAGCTTATTACCCTGATAATAGTCCAGCAGTCCCGCTGCCGGATACACGTTCAGGGAGGTACCTCCCACAATCAGCACATCCGCCTTCCGAATGTACTGAACCGACTTGCGGATAGTTGCATCGTCCAGCCCTTCCTCATAGAGCACCACATCCGGCTTGACCCGTCCCTTGCAGATCCGGCAGGTGGGAATCCCCTCGCTCTCCATGATAAAATTAACGTCGTAAAATTTATGGCAGCGCTCGCAGTAATTGCGCAGCACACTGCCGTGCAGCTCCAGCACCACCTTACTGCCTGCCTTCTGGTGCAGCCCGTCAATATTCTGGGTGACTACCGCCTTCACCTTGCCCATGGCCTCCCATTCCGCCAGCCTCTTATGGGCCGCGTTGGGCTCCACATCCGGGAAGAGCATCTTATTCCTGTAAAAGCGAAAAAATTCCTGGGGATAGTGTTCATAAAAGGTGTGGCTCAAAATGGTCTCCGGCGGGTAATCGTACTGCTGGTTGTACAGGCCATCCACGGAACGAAAATCCGGAATACCGCTCTCAGTGGATACCCCCGCACCGCCAAAAAATACCACATTGTCGCTCTCCTGCAGCCAGGTCTGTAAGGTTGCAATATTTTCGTTCATAAGCATTCCCTCCCGTTTTATTATAATGAACGCTTCGTTTACTATTGCGCTGATCTCGTGCTGCGCAAACAGCCCTTCCCTGTACGATTTCGTATATCATCTTTACAGTATACAGCAAATTATTTTTGTCATTCACTGTAAAGCAGCCGCCGCCACACCTGCAGCACTCCCATCTGTTCATAAGAGGGAATGATGTCATCCGCAACAGCCTTCAGATCCGGATGGGCGCTCTCCACCGCGTAAGCCGTTCCCGCCGCCCGCAGCATTTCCATATCGTTGGGATTATCACCGGTAGCCAGCACCTCCTCTTTTCGCAGTCCCAGCCGGTTCATGATAATTTCCAGCGCAGCCCCCTTATTGACGCCGGGCATGGCACAGTCAATCCACCACTCCCCGGCCACGGAACAATGCATCCGCCCCTCCCACCTGGGCAGGAACTCCTTTGCGGCATACTCCTGAATATTTGTTTTCCTATATAAAGTAAATTTCGTCACCGGATCATCCGGAAGCTGCTCCCAGCCATGCAGACTCTTAATGGAATAATAATAATTATCCACCATCAGTCGAAACATTTCCGAATTCTCGTCCGGAGCGTAGGCACACTGAGGTGCGCACAGGATGCCGTCACAGCCAGGAATTCTCCGCACATCCGCCCAGGCCTCCCACACCCATTCCTTCGGGATTTCCTTAAATGCCTCCACCGGACCGTCCATCTTCAAGGTGGCGCCGCCGTCCCCGATCATCCAGACCAGATCCTCCACTTCATGAAACAGCCGCCGGATCGACGGATACTGCCGGCCGCTGGCGATCACCACGTAAATCCCCTTCCGCCTCAGTTCCCTGATCACATCAAAATATTCCGGATACAGCTCAGGCGAGCTCTCCTTTACCATTGTCCCGTCCACGTCGGAGATTACAAGCTTTATCATCCTGCAGTATTTCTCTCCTGTTCTTTGTATTTATTCCACCCGGCAGCAATGACCCGCTTCCGGAAGCACGGCCACTGTATTTCTGTTCCGGCACTGTCCTCATGACACACATGCACAATGATAGTAAACGACTTTGCGTGGTTTACTATCCCGCCAATCTCGGGATGCGCAAGCAGCCATTCCCTGCGTAAACGTGTGCATCATCTTTATAGTGAACGACAAATTATTTTTGTCATTCACTATAATGTGCTTTTATAAGCATAGCATTAAAATTTTGTACGTACAAGAGAGAGTTTATGCAGCTGAACGAATTTTTTTGATGATTAGCCGATCATTTTAGCCAGTGCTTCCTCCTGCACCTGGATGACGCGGTCACACCAGGCGTCAAACTCCGGATCGGATACCTGACGCTCCGGATGGGACTGAATATACTCCAGCGCACGGCGCACCCCCTGGTCAAAGCGGACATTCGCCTTAAAATCAGGCACCAGTCGTTTCAGCTTCCTGTTGTCAAAGAAAACCGAGTTAGACTTATCTCCCCACAGGTTTCCCCGCAGGCCCCATTCTGCAGGCGAGCAGGAGGTCAGAAATTCCGATGCCACATAACAGGGCTTAAGCTCCGTCCCAAGAGCGTCTGCTACCGCGCGATAAATCTGATTCCAGGTCAGCGTCTCATCGCCGGTAATCTGCACGGCTTCCCCGATGGCGTGAATATTTCCCATCAACCCGAGAAAGCCCTTCGCAAAATCATCATTCCATGTCAATGTCCACAGAGAGGTCCCGTCCCCAGGAATAATTACCGGCTTTCCCTCCATCATCCTTTTTACCACCTGCCAGGAGCCCTTCGGGCCGTGGACACATACCGGAATTTTTTCTTCACTATAAGTATGGCTGGGCCGCACAATTGTCACAGGAAAGCCTTCTTCTCTGTAATATTGCATCAAAAGCTCTTCCCCGCCGATTTTATTGCGTGAATACTGCCAGTATGGATTGGCCAGCGGCGTGCCCTCACTGATCCGAAAATCCGCAGGCGGCTTCTGATAGGCGGACGCTGAGCTGATATAAATAAACTGCCTGGTCCTTCCGGCAAACAGCCTATGATCCCGCTCCAGCTGAGCCGGAACATACGCGATAAAATCCGCCACCACATCAAAGGTCTGGCCTCCCAGCATTTCAGCCACCTTCTCCTCCTCACTGTTGATGTCCGCGCAAATCAGGTGAGCTCCTTCCGGAAGCCCCTCCAGACGCCTTCCACGATTGATCAGCCACAGCTCATGGCCATCCAGAAGCAGCCTTCTGGAAATCGCCTTGCTGATCACACCGGTCCCGCCAATAAATAAAACCTTCATATTTCATATCCCTCTTTTCAGATTTACCTGCCGGCAGTTTCTCTCTTCGAAGCCTTTGGTTCTTTTTATTATAATGATAAAACAGACACTGCACAAGTCTTTTTAGAACGATAATTTTGCTGCAAATTTAGTAGCTGCGTTATCTCTGCCAGACCTTTTGGACATAAAAAAGGAACCCCATTTCTGAGATTCCTCCAAGGCGCAGACCGGATTTGAACCGGTGCATACTGGTGTTGCAGACCATTGCCTTACCTCTTGGCTACTGCGCCACATTTTCGTGTCCCTTTCATCAAAGACGTTTCCCATGTTAGCATATTTTCCTATGGTTTGCAAGAACTTTTTTATTTTTCTCTCTGTCCGGCCGCACCCTAAAACAGATAATAAAAATCTTCTGCTTTACAGTCCAAATTCATCATAAAGCTGTTTCCGATAATCTACATCTGCAGCAACTCTGGCAATTTCGTTTTCTCTATCATTCTCCTGCAGTTTTACGATTAACAAAGACAACCTCGCCTCCCCCTGCTCAAGGCCCTGCTCAAGACCCTGTTTAAGCCCCTGTTTAAGTCCCTGGTTAAGTCCCTGCTCAAGACCTTGCTCATGCCCCTGCTCGAATCCCTGCTCATGCCCCTCTCTTCTGGCCTCATCTCTCTCGTCCTCAAGCCACCATTCGGATGCCATATAACCGTCCTCCATCGCTCCGATTCTCTTCAGATCCTGTACCTTCTGGTACATCTCCCTGATCCTTTCATCTGTATAACAGGAAACGTCCTGACAGGTATTGTCCCTCACGAATTTCATGAATTCGACTAATTCCGGTTCCACTTCCATATCATTTATCCCTTTCGTATTTAAAAATACTGTACTCATTCCATCCCGCAGTACCAGTTCGGGAGCCTCTTCGCAATGGTTTCTGAAGGTATAGCGATATTTGCCAAGACCGAACAAATCAAAATCACAGATGAATATGATGTAGCTCTCCGGCAGCTTCTCGAAGCCCTGCTCTCCCTGGTTAAGCAGCGGCGAGTCATCTCTGGCCTTATAAAAACGGGTTCGTCTGGGCAGATCCTTCACCCGTTTGCGCTGCATTTCTACATCGAAAAACCGGCCCTCGTCATCAATGACAATAAAGTCTAACCGCACGCCTCTTTTACCTACGGGCCCGGGCTGCTCCTTTTCTCCCTCCTTCCAGCGTATTTCCTTAATATGGATACCCAGCGCAATCTCAATAATTGATTTACAGGTCTGAATATCCCTGGTAGCAATGCCAAACATATAATTATCCATCAGGCACAGTTCAGAAAAAGGCCTGGTGCCTTTTTCCGCTTTCTCTTTGGTGGGGGCATGAATTGCATTTTCTGAGTTCATCTCCTCACCTCCTAATTTAGCAGAATAAAAGATTCTCTTCAATCGCCGCATTGAGAAAATCCATCGCAAATTCTGCGCTTATTCGCGGATGTAGGGAGTATAGCATAAATTTCTGTCGAAGTGGGGCGATATATCGTCTATTCTATAAATTTTTTATAAAAAATTCTCTTTCATCATTTTCTTATTCCCGGATTCACAATACAATTTCACATTTTCTTCTTTTATATCCTGCCTTTTCCTGTAAATACTTTTCATATGTTATTATCCTGCTTGAAAATCGGCCGGAAAAAATATAATATAAGCCTGAACAGACATGAAACGGCGGCAGAACGAAATGAATTATACCTACATCCTCCGGTGCAGCGACAATACTCTCTACACCGGATGGACCAACGATTTACAGAAACGGCTGGAGGCCCATAATTCCAAAAAGGGCGCCAAATATACAAAGAGCCGGACTCCCGTCCGGCTTGTTTATTATGAAGAACACCTGACAAAAGAAGACGCCATGCGGCGTGAATTTGCCATCAAACGTTTGACACGCGCGGAAAAGCTGGCGCTGATTGCAGACTTTGACCAGACCCGGCTCATAGGATATGACCGCGGCTAGTATCTCTTCCCTGGCTTATTCGCCCATGCGACGCTGATGCCGGAAGCTTCGTCCACTCATAAACTTCTGTTTACTCATCCAGAAGCAGATCCTCCAGCGTATACGCCGCCATCTCCCCATACTCTGCGGACAGCCCATAGAGCGTATCCTCCCCGGCAAACCGCGCGTAGTAGCAGTTCAGCGTAGTGTTTTCATCTCCAATGAAAAGCTGATAACTCTCGTCCGCAGTCACAATCAGAATACAGGCACCGTCGTCGGAAATACCGTATTTCGAGAAATCCTCCACATTTTCCGTCTTATAATAACTGATAATATTTTTGCACAGCTCCACAAAATACTGCGGGGCCTCCTGCACAATCTCCACGTCCGGATCGATTTCCAGATACCAGTTTCCTTCTGAATCCTGCTCAAAAAGATACATCTCCCCGTCCTCGCTGCTGCGAAATCCAATGGAAACAATATCCTCGCTCTCCAGATCCATAATCGTCTCTTCCATGGAAAAGCTGTCCTCAGTATTTTCCTGCGTTTCCAGAAAACGTCCCGTTACCACAAACATAATCAGCGCCAGCACGGCCAGCACGATAATATAGCCTTTATCTTCAAAAAAATTGACGAATTTCTCTTTTTTCATTTAAAAACCTCAGAAAAACAGCACATACAGCACCGTCAGAAGCAACCCCAGGCAGAACAGCAGCAGGCCGAAGGACAGGCTTCTGCTGATCAGCATATAGGTTTCCTGCATGCGTTTGTACCCGGAAGCGATCCTGTGCTCGTAATCCTGATGAGGCTCTTCCCGCTGAAACACTACATCCAGCACGTCACCCACCCGATTCCAGAGACTTCCCGCCAGGTGAGTCAAAGCATTGCCTTCCTTCAGCTCCAACCATGCAGGCGATTCCTTAAACAGAGTTCGCCGCAGAAACACCACCAGGCCATCCACCAGACAGTTGGCCGCCATACAGACTACTGCGGAAATTTTCAAAATTACAGATACCGTTACGTCCAGCAGACGATCCAGAATACTGCATACAAAGCCGCACACTCCCGGCAGCAGATGAAGCAGCAGCGGTCTGTAAATATTCTTTTCCAGATCCAGCCACCGCTGCCGGCGATATACATACTCTCTTTGTCCGTTTCTTTCCTTCACCAGAACCCGGCGAATAAAGAATACATATATCATAGCGCCTATGGACAGAGAAATCAAGCTTGAAAGCAGCGCTTCCCCGGAAAAAATCTGCACGCTCACACTTTCAAAGCCCGCCCCCAGGAATTTTTCTCCTTCACGTCCCACCATCTGTGCCACAGAATTTCCCAAAATCCCACCTGTTGGGAAGAGTACGGAGAGAAATGCCAGAATCACGCTCATGGGTCCTGACAGATATACGCTCTTTTCGTCATAAGCCTTCTGCACCTGAGGATCAGCGTTTTTCTCCACAAAAACCACCATAAAAACCTTCAGCATGTAGGCGAAGGTACAGCCGCCCGCCACCAGAAACAGGATTTCCACAATCTTCAGAAGCGGCACCAGCATCCCGCCAAAGGCAGCTGCCGGCAGAAGTCCCTCCGCCACCATTTCCGTATACTCCGTGATGCCTTCATGGAGCAGAGTCTTACTTGCGTAACCTGCAAAACCCACTACGCCGGAAAGGCTCAGTGCCGCCGCCCCGTAACACAGCTTCAACAGAGTCTTTTTGCGCCCAAAGCCCTGTATCACATTGAAATTTCTGGAATGAGTATGCTTCACAATGACGCCGGCGATGGTGAAAAGCACCAGCTTGGCAATAGAATGATTCATCACATGGATCATGAAGCCCTGCATCGGCACCGCGCTCTCCCCCTCCATCAGCCCGAAACAGCTGATTCCGGTCAGGATAAAGCCAATCTGGGACACGCTGGAGCAGGCGAAGGTTCTTTTGATATCCACCGACCAGATGGCCAGCACCGCCCCCGTCAGCATGGTCACGATCCCCAAAATCAGTAAAACGAAAAAGAAAAACTCATTTCCCCAAAAAACACAAAGACCTGTCATCCAGATGCCAAATACACCCACCTTGGTCAGAATGCCGGACAGAACCGAGGACGCCGGCGCCGGCGCCACAGCGTGTGCCTTGGGCAGCCAGATATGAATGGGCCAGGCTCCTGCCTTGGCTCCAAAACCCACCATCAGGCAGATGCCTGCCCCATATAATGGAATCCGGCCAACACCCTCCATTGCCGCCTCATCGCGAACAGCAGCGTAAAGAGCAGAATATTCCACAGTTCCAAACAGAGAATAGAGCAGAAATACTCCCATCAGAGCGCTCAATCCTCCGATCACACTGATAGCCAGATACAGATCTCCCGCTTCCTTCGAACCCGGCTCCTCCTTTTCCTGCACTACCCACAGATAAGAAGAAAAACTCAGCACCTCAAAGCAGATCAGCGCTGTATAAAAATCTGCGGACAAAAAGAATCCCACTGTTCCCAGAAACGCCGCTGCCCAGGAAAGGTAAAAGGCCGTCAGCTTTTCGCCCTTTGGAAAATATTCCCGGCTGAATAAGGTCGCCACCGCCCACAGAATAACCGCCAGCACGGCAAAAACAGCCCGAAAGCCATCCCATGTAAAATGCAGTCCCATGCCACAGACCTGTTCCAAAACCATAGTCATTATCTATCCACCCTTTCCCCGATGAAATATTGTCTCAAAATACCTGTCTCATAGCCTTTCCGAAAACAAAAACATCACATTGCTCCTGCCGCGATCTGCTCCAGCAGCTCTACAATCGGTCCGGAATGCACTCCGCACACCACAATCAGCACTGCAAACACCAGAATTGGCGTCAACATGTGCCAGCCCGGATCTGTCACCTCGCTGTCAGTCAATGTGTCACACGTCGTCACCTCACTGATGACCACTGTACCAGCCTCTTTCACCTGATCAATCGCCGCCGCGTCAGCTTCCCTTGCCCCGCCGAAGGAGCTTCCCATAAGATCTTTCGCCGGGAAAAAGGCCCTCACCGGTATCGACAACATATAAATAGAAGTCAGAAGCGCCGAAATCAGCAGTGCCACTACACCCGCCGTCGCCAGCGGCATCCCGTTATCAAAGGCCGCCCGGATCAACTCCCATTTGCTGACAAAGCCTACCGTTCCCGGCATACCCAGAAGAGCCAGTCCCGCCACGGTAAAGGCGCCAAACACCACCGGCATCCGCCGCCCCAGCCCGTCCAGCTCATAAATATAGGTTTTCCCGGTCTGCGTAATCACCGCTCCGGCGCAGAAAAATGCCACAATTTTAATCATCGCATGATAAATCAGGTGGCACAGAGCGCCGGCCAGCCCCAGGGGACTCATCAGCGTCACACCAAAAAGGATATAGGACATATTGGCAATGGTGGAATAAGCCAACCTTCGCTTGAAATGGGTCTGCTTTAAAGCCCGCACCGAGCCATAAAGAATAGTAAATACAGCCGCCACCATAACAACGTACTGCGCCGGAGTTTCCTTCAGGAAATCCGCCCCGTAAACATAATAGGTCAGCCGGATAATCGCGAAGGCTCCCGCCTTCACCACGGCCACCGCATGCAGCAGAGCCGTCACCGGCGTGGGCGCCACACCCGCGTCCGGCAGCCAGGAGTTAAAGGGACAGACCGCCGCCTTCACTCCAAAGCCAAAAAAGGCAAGCACATAGACCAGCTGCAGCAGCCCTGCTCTGTCGCCTATCAGAGTCATATCCAGAATGCCGCCGTATGCGAAGGACTGGCCATCCCCATAAACAATACTGAAAATCAGGGCGATAAAACCAAAGGCCGCCCCACCCAGAGAATAGTACAGATATTTTCTGGCCGCCAGAATAGCCTCCCGGCTTAAAGTGTGAATCACTAACGGCACCGTGGACAGCGTCAGCAGCTCATAGAAAAAATACATGGTCAGCAGATTGCCCGCCAGAGCGATTCCCAGCGTCACTCCATAGGTCACCGTATAGAACAGGAAAAACACCTTTTCATGCTTTTCATGCTTCATATACTCAAAGGAATACAGGGTAGAAAAGGGCCAGAGCACACTGATAAGCCCCGCAAATACCTTGGACAGACCGTCCATTTCCAGCTTGATCTGCAAATTCCCTGTGAAATAAACCACCACAAAGCTTTCCACCGACTCCCGCAGTATCAGATACCATACCAGAACCGACGTCAGAACAACCATGCTCATCAGAAAAACTTCCGTGTGCTTCCTGCTTCGGAATGGCAGGAAAAACACCACCACTCCGGCAAGCATGGGCAGGATGATCACCAGTCCGATTAAAAAGTGTAACATGACGCCTCCCTTCAGAAGATCCGACCGATCAGCTGCGTCACAATCCCCGGAAACAGCCCGACAAACAGCGCCAGCAGCGTCATGAAGCCAATGGGAAAGAGCATCTGCCAGTTGGTTTCCCTCTTTTCATAAGTCGGCACAGCTTCCGCTTCCGGCGCACTTGTTATGACGCTTGTGTCAGCTCTTTGCGCCGCAGGCTCCGTCTCATCCGTTCTGCGCTCTGCTTGCACCTTCCCGGAATCCTCCCCCTTCAGCTTCTCATGGATTTCCGGCAGATACCCCTGAATCGCAACCGGGAACAGATACCCCGCCGTCAGCAGCGCCGAAATAAGCAGCACTGTCGGCCCCAGCACACTGAATACCGGAATATTACAGTTCAAAGCCCTCACCGCCAGATACCATTTGGCGATAAAGCCCCCCGTCGGCGGAATTCCCACCAGGCTTAAGG
>JAJQID010000083.1 GCA_021199405.1 Lachnospiraceae bacterium | reverse complement strand
CCCTATATCGTAGTATTCATGAATAAGTGCGATATGGTAGACGACGAGGAGTTGATCGAGCTGGTAGAGATGGAAGTGACCGAGCAGCTGGAGGAGTACGGCTTCACCGATTGCCCGATCATTAAGGGTTCTGCTCTGAAGGCTCTGGAAGATCCGGACGGCGAGTGGGGCGACAAGATCATGGAGCTGATGGACACTGTTGACAGCTACATTCCGGATCCTCAGCGTGACGTAGACAAGCCGTTCCTGATGCCTGTTGAGGACGTATTCACCATCACTGGCCGTGGTACTGTTGCTACTGGTCGTGTAGAGCGTGGTATGCTGAAGCTCAACGAGGAAGTTGAGATCGTTGGCGTGAAGGAAGAGACCAGAAAGACTGTTGTTACCGGTATCGAGATGTTCAGAAAGCTGCTTGACTATGCTCAGGCTGGTGATAACATCGGCGCACTGCTGCGTGGTGTTCAGAGAACGGAGATCGTTCGTGGTCAGGTACTGGCTAAGCCCGGCACTGTGACCTGCCACACCAAATTCACCGCTCAGGTTTATGTACTGAGCAAGGATGAGGGCGGCCGTCATACTCCTTTCTTCAACAACTATCGTCCGCAGTTCTATTTCAGAACCACTGACGTTACCGGCGTGATCAGCCTTCCCGAGGGAACTGAGATGTGCATGCCCGGCGACAACGTAGAGATGACCATCGAGCTGATTCACCCCATCGCTATGGAGCAGGGTCTTACCTTTGCTATCCGCGAGGGCGGCAGAACTGTTGGTTCCGGCCGTGTTGCTTCCATCATCGAGTAATTTTTATAAAAATCCAGGGCTTCCGGTTAACTCCGGAGGCCTTTTTGTGTTTTAAATTCGGTTCAAATCTGTTTTTAATGCAGGAAAAGAGGTATATGCGTGTCTGTATATTTATAAAATTGCGGGGGAAGTCTGCAATTTTGGAGGATGATGAAATTCTCTGTGGCAAACAAAATGGTAATGTGGTAATATTGCTTACAGGAAGTTCACGGCGCTTGCGGCAGTGAACTTCGGAAGCAAACGAGCAGCTGTTTTGCTGCGAGTGATATAGCTTATCGGAAGGAGCAAAGCGACTGGCGATAAAAGAAAATAACCCAAAATGATAAAATGAAAAAGGAGAAAAACGAATGGAACACATGGCATGGAAGGGACGTATCAAGGATGGCTGTAAGGCGGAGTACGTGCGCCGTCACAATGAGATCTGGCCGGAGATGGTGGAGGTTTTAAAGGCTGCCGGTATCTGCAATTATTCTATTTTTGAGGTGAATAATGAGCTGTTCGGCTATTACGAGTGCGAGAAGGGTGTGGCTTTTGCGGAAAAGACCCAGGCGGACTCTCCTGTGGTGGATAAGTGGAATGAGTACATGGCGGACATTCTTGAACTGGAGATGGATCCGGTGACCGGGGCGCAGCCGAAGCTGGAGCAGGTGTTCCGGCTGGATTAATGCGGTGTCTGGCTGTTATGAGGGTGCCGTATGGGCGCGACAGCTGTGTTTTTGCGAAAAAGAGGATGTTAGATGTCACCAAAAGTGAGTATTATTGTGCCGGTATATAATGCGGAGAAGACAATAGCGCGCTGTATTGAAAGTGTGTTAAAACAGGCTTACCGGGATTTTGAGCTGATATTGGTCAATGACGGCAGCAGCGATTCCTCTGCGGAGATCTGCGATTCGTATGCTAAAGATGACACTCGTGTCAGGGTGATTCATAAGGAAAACAGCGGCGTTTCAGATACCCGCAATCAGGGAATTGCTGCGGCTCAGGGAAAGTATGTACAGTTTCTGGACAGCGATGACTGGCTGGCACCGGATGCGGTGGGGCTGTTTACGCGCACCATGGAGGAGTACGACTGCGACATGGTCATCACGGATTTTTACCGGGTGAATGGGGAGCGGGTTTCCCAGAAGGGAGCCATTGATGTGGATGGTCTGATGGATCGGGCCACCTTCGCCCAGTACATGATGCAGAAACCGTCGGACTTCTATTACGGCGTTCTGTGGAATAAGCTGTTTAAGCGTTCGATTCTGGTGGATCATGACATGAAGATGGATGAGTCAATCAGCTGGTGCGAGGATTTTATTTTCAACCTGGAATACATTCTTTACGTGGACAGAATTTATTCGCTGAAGGTGCCGATCTATTATTATGTGAAGACAAAGGGGTCTCTGGTCTCTCAGAGCATGAGCATGAAAAAGACCATCCAGATGAAGAGGATGGTCTTTGCTTACTACAACAATTTCTATAAAGAGGTTCTGAGCGAAGAGGATTATGAAAAGCGCAGGCTTTCCGTGTACCGTTTCCTGATTGATGTGGCCGCGGACGGTTCAGTACTGCCCATTGCCAACCAGAAGCTGGGCGATGAGCGTACCAATGTCAGTGATGGAGTGAGAGAGGGAGAAGGATTTTTCTTCGATCTGTACCGGGAGGTCAAGGTGCTGGAGAAGCTTTTCGATGTGGTGGCGCTGCGCAACGAGCTGCAGACGGACGATGTGAAGCTGCTGTTTTATCTGCATGAGAGCCGGGTGAACTGTACCTTTAAGGAAACGGCCAGAATCCTGAATATGACAAGGACGGAATTGTCGGCGGCGGTGCAGAGATTGACGGCAAAAGAACTGATCAAAGAGCCGGAGAAGAGCAAAAAAGCCGGAAAGACATCGCTGAAGGCGGAAGAACTGCCGGAGCAGATATTGCCACAGGAGCCGGAGACCGTCAAAGATCCGGAAAAGAAAAAGAAGAAGCGTCGGCCGGATATCAAAAAGTATGCGATTCAGCCGGAGGCGGACGGAGTACTGTCGGAGATTATGTCGGCCCTCACGGACTTTGAGCAGATTCAATATGAAGGTTTCACTCTTGAAGAAATCGAGGAGTGCGAGAAACTGAATCAGCGGCGCAACGAAAATATAAGAAAAATGTTGGAGTAAGGTACATTCATTTTGCTGCTTCAGCAAATTGCCGCAAAACAGAGCATAAACAAGAAACTCAGCGAAGTCCGAAAGTTTCTTGTTTATGCTCGTAACTTCAGCATTTTTCGCAATTCATCCCCCAATTTTAACAATTCATCCCCCAATTTTAACAATTCATCCCCCAAATTCCCCTGAAATGGTATATTATGCTAATATGACACCGGAAAGGAACGGTGGGGAAGACATGAACACATCTGATACTTCAAAATCCAAACCCAAATATAATATGTGGCAGAACACCGCCTGGATGGTGAAAATCGCCTGGCGGACGCATAAGAGCGTCCTTTTTCTGGTGCTGGTGCTGGCGTTGGTGTCAGTGAGTATTACCACGGCGCAGACTCTGATCGCACCGGTGATTTTATCCAAAGTGGAGGGGGCGGTACCGCTGAAGGAGCTTGGCCTGACTATTCTGGCCTTTACGCTGATGCTGATTTTACTGAATGGTCTGAAAGGGTATATCGGGGAGAATACCATCTGGGGCAGGGTATATGTCCGGACCAAAATCATCAGTATGATCAATCAGAAAAACGCGGCTACTTCCTATCCCAATCTGCTGGACACCGCTTTTATTCAGGCGGAAAAGAAGGCCGCATACGCAACGGAGGGGAATGACAAAGCGGCTGAGGCCATCTGGGATACCTGGAAGGATATTCTGGTGGCAGTGATAGGGTTTCTGGTCTATCTTGGTCTGCTCTCCAACCTGAATCCTTTGCTTCTGTGTCTGGTGACGTTCACTGCTATAGTGGGTTATATTGTGAATAAAAAGGTGGAGAACTGGAGCTATGAGCACAGACAGGAGGAATCCGCGTATTCCAATCAGATGGATTATGCGAAGAAGACGATGGTGAGCCGCCAGTTTGCCAAGGACATCCGAATCTTCGGCCTGACAGACTGGATTCAGGAGGTCTGGGAGAATGGCTATCGGCTGTACCGGGCCTTTCAGGTCAGAAAGGAGCGGCACCGGCTGTGGAGTACTTTTGCGGATATGTTGCTGAGTCTTTTGCGAAACGGGGCTGCTTATGCCTATCTGATCTGGCTTGCGCTTTCCGAGGGACTGTCCGCATTCGAATTTCTGCTGTATTTTAACGCTGTCAGCGGTTTTACGGAGTGGATCAAGCTGCTGCTGGAGCAGTTTGGAACGCTGAATACACAGAGTCTGGATTTGAGTATTCTGCGGGAGTTTCTGGAATGGCCGGAGCCCTTTCTCTTTGAGGAGGGAAAATCTTTGTACCGGGACAGAAATGGCAGCTACGAGCTGAAGCTGGAGCATGTTTTCTACCGTTATCCGGAGGCGACAGAGGATACCATTCAGGGGATTGATCTGACCATCCGACCTGGGGAAAAGCTGGCGGTGGTGGGCGTCAACGGCGCAGGCAAGACCACTCTGGTCAGGCTTCTGTGCGGGTTTCTTGATCCCACCCGGGGGCGGGTGCTCTTAAACGGTCAGGATATCCGGCAGTACGACAGACGACAGTATTATCAGCTCTTCTCCACGGTATTTCAGGATTTTTCTGTGGTGGACGCCACCATCTCTCAAAATGTTGCCCAGCAGGCGGCGGGGATGGATGAGGAGAAGGTACTGCGCTGTCTGGATATGGCAGGGCTGAAGGAAAAGGTGCTCTCTCTTCCGAAGGGAATGGATACGCAGATCGGCAGATCTATCTATGAGGACGGGGTAGAACTGTCCGGCGGTGAGACCCAGCGCCTGATGCTGGCCAGGGCTTTATATAAGGACGGTCCTATTCTGGTGCTGGATGAGCCCACCGCCGCCCTGGACCCCATAGCGGAAAATGATATTTATTTAAAATATAATGAAATGACAAAGGGGTGTACTTCCCTGTTTATCTCTCATCGGCTGGCTTCCACCCGTTTTTGTGACCGCATTATTTACATGAAGCAGGGACAGATCTGCGAGGAAGGAACCCATGAGAGTCTGCTGGCGGCCCAGGGGGAATACGCGAAGCTTTTTGAAACACAGAGTCAGTATTATGCGGAAGGAGGAACGCAGCATGGCGAGGAATGATACACAACTGTCCTGGAAGGAGGCCCTGAAACGAAATGTGCGGGCCTGGAGGACGATAGGACGCTGTCAGCCAAAGCTTTTTGGCACCGCTGTGCTGCCGGCTGTTTTTGACGGACTTGGCCCTTATGTAACCATTTATCTGTCTGCGAGGATTATCGAGGAGCTGGCGGGAGAAAGAAATCCCGGGCGGCTTACCTTTCTCGTGGCTGTCTGTCTGATTGCCTCTGCTGCGGTGCTGTTTGGCAGGGGAGCTTTCAAACGGTGGGCACAGGTGGAGAAAACCTGTTTTTATGAAGGGGAAGAAAAGATTTACATGGATAAGGCGGCCTCCATGGAATTTGCTCTCATTGACAGGCAGCAGACCTACGATCTGTACTCCCAGATCATGCAGAACAGGCAATGGGCCAGCTATGGGTTATACCGCGACGCTTATTACCTGAGCGATCTTCTCAGGGCACTGCTGCAGATCGCAGGCGGTCTTGGATTGTCGGTGACGTTGTTTTTGGCAAAGGTTCCATCTTCCTCTGACCTGGCGTTTTTGAACAGCCCGCTGGCAGCAGCGGCCTGTCTGGGGCTTTTGCTTCTCATTGCGGTGGCTGCGCCGGCTCTGAAAAATAAGGCGGAAGGATATTATTGGGTCAGATACGCGGAAATGGCGCGGCTGGGAAATCGGCAGTTCGGTTATTTTTTCAGCGCGTCGGTTGACAGAAAACGATATGCGGATATGCGCATGTACTGTCAGAATGATAATCTGCTGGGTCCCCTCTGGGAGAACTGTGATTCCTTTATGCCGGGAAGCGCCATCGCGGAATTGGCGAAGGGAAGGATGGGGCTTCTGGCGGGCCTTTCGCGGACTCTCTCCGCGGTTCTGACCGGCGCGGTATATCTTTTTGTCTGCCTGAAGGCCTGGGCGGGGGCTTTTGGAGTGGGCATGGTGACCCAGTATGTGGGCGCCATCACCAATCTGTTTCTGGGAGTTTCGGAATTTCTGGAGCTTTGCGGGACGCTGCGGGCGAACGCCTCTTTTCTGGATACCACCTTTGCGTATCTGGACCTGCCCAATGAAATGTATCAGGGCAGTCTGACTACGGAGAAGCGCTCTGACCGTCAGTATCAGGTGGAATTTCGGGATGTTTCATTCAAATATCCGGGCAGTGAGACCTGGGCGCTGCGCCATGTGAACATGACCTTTCAGGTGGGCAGCCGCCTGGCGGTGGTGGGACAGAACGGTTCCGGCAAGACCACCTTTATCAAGCTGCTCTGCCGGCTTTATGATCCCACGGAGGGAGAAATACTGTTAAACGGAATCGATATCCGAAAATACCGCTATGAGGATTACATTCAGATTTTTTCCGTGGTATTTCAGGATTTTCAGCTCTTTGCCCTGCCCTTGGGGGAGAACGTGGCGGGCAGGACGGATTATGATCGTGAACAGGTTTGGAATTGTCTGAAAAAGGCCGGCTTTGAGGAAAGAATGTCCCGTATGACGAAGGGACTGGATACGTATTTATATAAGGATCTGGATAAGGAAGGGGTGGAGATCTCCGGTGGCGAGGCGCAGAAAATCGCCATTGCCAGAGCCCTGTACAAGGAAGCTCCCTTTTTAATTCTGGATGAGCCCACGGCGGCTCTGGATCCGATTGCGGAGGCGGAAATTTACGGAAAGTTCAACGAGATCGCCACGGACAAGACCACAGTTTATATCAGTCATCGCTTGTCCTCCTGTAAATTCTGCGATGAGATCGCGGTCTTTGACCAGGGCGCAGTGGTGCAGGAGGGAAGCCATGAGGAGCTGCTCTCGGATGAGGATGGAAAATATTATGAGCTGTGGCATGCCCAGGCTCAGTATTATACGGAGGAGGCGGTGCGGGTACTGCTGGGCTGAAGAGAATGGGGAATCTCCTGTTCTATGTCCGTGTAATAATGGCCCGGTTCAGCGCCTCATAGGCGCCCCGGGGCAGGGGCAGCGCCGTGCCGTCGGAGAGGATAACCTCTTTTCTGGTGACCCGGCGCACCTGATTTAAGTTCAGGATGAAAGCGCGCCCCACCCGGAAGAAACGCTCATCCAGCTCTTTTTCAAAATCGCTCAGGGTGCGTTTGACGGTGTAATTTTCTCTGGCGCAGACGGTGACATAATTCTGATGAACCTCCAGATAGCGGATTTCATAAAAGGGAAGGCGCACCATTTCCCCGGAAATTTCCAGATTCAGACAGCGCTCTGTTGTTTTCAGCTTTTCAACAGCCCGGTCCAGCACATGGAAGAGCTTTTCCTGATTTAACGGCTTCATCAGATAGTGCAGCGCCTCCACCTCATAGCCCTCGGCGATATAGTCGGAATAGCCGGTGATAAAGATGATCTGTATTGTCTGATTTTCCCGGCGGATCTGCCGTGCCAGAGTGACCCCGTCCATGGCGCCCATTTCTATATCCAGCAGCAGAATGTCAAAGCTTTTCTCCTCCGCGTAGCGGAAAAGAAAGCCTTCTGAGGAGGGGAAGTCTTCAATCCGGACAGATGTCTGCCGTTCCGCCGCCCAATCCCGTATCAGTTGAATATTGTATTGTAAATCGATCGGACTGTCGTCACAGACCGCGATGCGGTATGCCATAGTCAGCTTCCTTTCTGCCTTGTTTCAGGTATTCTGTTATACCTGAGGAATCAATATTTCCGTGGTAAAGGCGCCGTCCTCGCTGTTGCGGCTTAAGTACCCGTCCAGCCGTTCCACGATGGCGTCAATGCGTACCAGGCCAAAGCCGTGACCCTCGCCCTTGGAGGTTTTAAACAGGCCGTTTTGCTTTTTGAGCTTTTTAGTAGCGGTAAAATTGGTGAAGGAAATATAAAGCTGGGTATTTTTCATATCCATATAAACTCGAATCAGACGTTTGTCCGCAGGCAGGGCCATGCTGGCCTCGATGGCGTTGTCAAAGAGATTGCCCAGAATGCAGCACAGATCCAGTTCGGACATTTTGAGCTTTACGGGAATGTGGGCGTCCACGGACACGGGAATTTCCTTAGAGTGTGCCAGAGAAATTTTGCTGTTTAAAATGGCGTCCGCCATGGAGTTCCCGGTTTTTATCACGGTATCCACAGTATTCAAGTCGGTGTCCAGCATGTCCAGATAAGAGCGGATGGCGTCCAGATCGCCGTTTGCGGCGTAGGCTTTCATGGCCTGAATGTGGTTGCGGTAGTCATGGCGCCAGCCCCGCATCTGCCGGTACATATTTTCTACCTCCTGATAGTGGGTCTCGATCAGCTCCCGCTGATACTGATCCAGCCGTTTGTCGATCTGTTTATCCCAAAATGACATGGTGCTTGCCTCTTATTAAATGATAAGAATGATACATGAGTGTTTTGTAAAGCCTGGAATGTGCGGCGTTTTTCGGAAACTTTCTGTATTATTATAGGCAGTGGAAAAAATATGCGCAAGAGAAAATTTCGTGGGCTGTGAGCAGGAGCCTGTGATGAAATCTTATTGCGTAATTTCTTGACGGCTTGCCCGCGGTATGGTAAGAAAGATAGAGACTTTAATGACATCAATGGAGGACAGATTATGGAACTGGCGGCCGTTTACCATAAGGCGGACAAAAGCTGCTGCTACGCACTGGAAAGGAATCACTTTTTATTTCGAATCAGGGTCAAAAAGGGAGATATGGCGTCCATCATCCTGCACAGTCAGGACAAGTATCTGCCTCTTTCCCGGCAGGATACCAGACAACAGACAGCGATGGAGAAGGTCTGCAGCGATGAGTACAGTGACTATTATGAAACGGAGCTTACCTTTCAGGTGGTCTGTCTGCGGTATTTTTTTGAGCTGACAGATCAAAGCGGGGAAAAAATATTTTACGCAAATTATAAATTCAGCAAGGAGATTGTCACCGACACCGACCAGATGTTTGACTGCCCTCAGAATCTCAGAGAGGAGGAGCGCTTTCTTATTCCTCAGTGGGCAAAAAATAAAGTGGTATACCAGATTTTTCCCTCCAGATTTGCCGCCAGCAGGGAGGTGCCTGAGGAGCTGTGGTACAAGGCGCCGATCGGTCATTTTGAGAATTTGCAGGGAGATCTGAGGGGAGTGATTAATCGCCTGGATCATCTGGAGGAGCTGGGGGTGGAGGTACTGTACATGACGCCGATTTTCAGGGCAAATACCTCCCACAAATATGATACCGTCGATTACTATCAGATTGACCATTCCTTTGGTACAAAGGAGGACTTAAAGGAGCTGGTAACAAAGGCCCATGCCAGAGGAATGCGGGTGCTGCTGGACGGAGTGTTTAACCACACCTCGCCGGATTTTTTCGCCTTTGCTGATGTGATGAAAAATCAGGAAAAATCCGAGTATCTGGACTGGTATTATATTGAGGGCTTTCCGCTGGTCAGAGAATGGGGCAAAAAGCCCAATTTCAAATGCTTTTCTTATTTCGGAGGAATGCCCAAGTTAAATCTGTCCAATCCGAAGGTGCAGGACTACTGCATAGGCGTAGCCCGTTACTGGATTCGGGAGTGCGACATTGACGGCTGGCGGCTGGATGTGGGGGATGAGATTTCCCATGTGTTCTGGAAACGCTTTCGCAGGGAGGTGAAGGAGGAAAAGCCGGAGGCTCTGATCATCGGGGAGGTCTGGCACTATGCGCCGGATTTTCTGGAGGGAGACGAGTGGGACAGTGTGATGAATTATCCTTTTAAGGATGCGGTGAAGGAATTGCTGGCGGAGAGAAGCATTACGGTATCGCAGTTTGCCGGACGTCTGGGCTTTATCCGGGGAAATGTACATACGGACGTGTATCCGGTGTTGTTTAATCTGATCGGTAGCCATGACTGTCCCCGTTTTTTACATGAGTGCGGCGGCGATGTGCAAAGGCTGAAAATGGCGGCGGCGCTGCAGCTGTTAAGTCCCGGGATGCCCATGATTTACTATGGGGATGAATACGCCATGGAGGGCGGAAAGGATCCGGACTGCCGCCGGGGCATGGTGTGGGAGAAGAGCAGGCAGAACAGGGAGGTCTATGACTGGTACCGGCGTCTGATCCGGGTGAGAAAGGAGCACCCGGCGCTGACGGCTGGTCAGCTTGTATCTCTTCAGGCAGAGGATGAAAAGGGGCTATTGACGATTGTCCGGGCTGATGGGAATGGGAAAATGACTATGATATGTATTTGCGGAACACAGGAGGGTGACCTGACGGAATACGT
This sequence comes from Lachnospiraceae bacterium, assembly GCA_021199405.1. Classification (GTDB taxonomy): domain Bacteria; phylum Bacillota; class Clostridia; order Lachnospirales; family Lachnospiraceae; genus RGIG6307. The sequence continues at coordinate 24 of JAJQID010000083.1, read as the reverse complement.
CGGATGGATGGAATTAATTCGGGA
>JAJQID010000139.1 GCA_021199405.1 Lachnospiraceae bacterium | reverse complement strand
AGCGATTGCGGAGCAATCGACTTTTATTCATAGTGATGTCCGCGTCAGCGGACATGTCCGTTTTATATAAAAAGTGAAGGGAAATAAAATTATGGAAAGCGGACTGATAACCCAAAAACAGGATCTGACATATTTATCCTGGTCTAAAATCCGCCATTCTTCCGGGACCGCGGGTTCTTTTCTGAAGGCTTATTCTGAATTGGGGGGCAGAAAAATATATTACAAGCTGTCCAGTTTTGACAGTGTCCTGGGAATCACGGGCCATGAATGTGTCAATGAGCTGATTGTGGATCGTCTGCTGACTGTCCTGGATATTGAGCATCTGCATTATCAGCTGCTTCACGCGGATGTTCTGATTAATGATCAGCCTTATGAGACATATCTTTGCGCTTCCGGGGATTTTAAAAGGCCGGGAGAAAGCAAGACAGCTCTGGATGTATATTATGAAATGGAACGTCTGCCAGGCGAAACGCCACTGGAATTCTGCGAACGGAAGGGCTGGGCCGATTATATTTACCGGATGCTGCTGGTGGATTATCTGATTTTGAACAGGGATCGTCATGGAGCCAATATTGAGATCCTTCGCAGCAGTAAGAAAAAAACAATACGTCCGGCGCCTTTGTTTGACCACGGACTTTCTTTGCTGTTTTATTGTACGGATGAAAAAGCTCTTAATGCCTGTGATGTGATGGCGGACAGGCCGTCCAATACGTTTATTGGCTCCAAAAGCGTACAGAAAAATCTGAATCTGATTCCTCAGGGAAGGGAGCCTGAGGTAAACAGACTGAAGGAGACTGACAGATTTTTTTTGATGGATGGGCTGGATGGAATTATTTCCGGAGAGCTTCGGGATAAAATATGGGAAATGATATGGAAACGGTGGTGTGCATATGAGGATTTTTGCCATTCGAGATGAGACTGACGTGCGGCGAAAGGATCTGGCCTATCTGTTTTACTATGAAATGGAAAAATGCTTTTATATTGAATTACCGGATGACGCAGACCCCTGGGAGACGCCTCTTATCCTTTCCTCCGTACTGGAAAAAGGAGAGAAAACTGTCAGCGCCTACTGGAGTAAGACATGGGTACGGCAGCGGATTGTGCCGCCGGATCGACAGAACATCGGACAGATTTTGAGGGATAACGGACTCTGTGAATATGATGAGTTTCAACTGCTGATGCTTTCCATGGGCCGGTGCGTGCAGGATGATTATTTCCTTGAGGAGATCAGAGAAGCGGATTTACCTCAGACAGTGAAGGACCGCTTTGGGAGAAAGCTGGAGGATGTAATTCCGCTGCAAAAGAGGCGGCTGCTGATTTTTCTCAGAAACGGGCAGGTAAAATGCTGCGATATGAAGGAGTATTTTCAGGAGCGCCAGCCATTTCGGATTTTGCTTGAAAAGGAAGAATATTTTAACGCGGTGGACCTTCAGACCGGCGGCTATGGCGTTATATGGGACAGGAACCTGAATATTGCGGATTTTGAGCTGGACCGGATTGGGGAGGAGGTGCCGCTGACGGGCGATGATTTTCAAAGCTTTGTAACCTGCCGGGTGATCAATGCGGCCCAGGCCGCAGAGCTTCTGGGCTGCTCCAGACAGAATATCAGTGATCTGGTGAAACGCGGCAGATTGCATCCGCTGAAAGCGTCCGGGAAGAGCACGCTGTTTCTGAAAAGCGAGGTGGTGAAGAGAAGCTGGCAGTGAATATGGCTGAAGTGAATCGAACGGCTTATACGAATGGCTGAATATTGGCTGAATAGTAACCTGAATAGCTGAATATGCCCAAGTTTTTCTTGACTTCCTGGTTCGTTGATATTATAATAAATGCTGTTTGAGGGCGTGAGCCGGATTGAAGGCCGGAAAGTTCTCGGCTGTATGCAGGATTAGTACATCGGTAGTATGTCAGCTTCCCAAGCTGAAGAGGCGGGTCCGACTCCCGTATCCTGCTCTCCAAAAAAACAATGATCAGGGCGTGGAAGGTTTCCACGCCCGTTTTTTGCTTCCTCTGTTTCTCTGAAAAGAAGAGGAAAAACAGAGCAGTCACAAATTCCAGGTTCGGCATGCTGCGCAGCTTTCCCGAATGACAAGCTCCGGAGAAAAGCTGATCTGAGCATCTTCACGGATGCCATGGATGGCGCTTAACAGAACCTGAATTACAAAACGTCCAAACTGTTCATTGTGCTGATCAATGCTGGCAAGACGTGGTACGAAATAATCCGCGGTAAAAAACTGATCGCAGCTGATGATGGAGACATCGTCAGGAATGCGCAGGCCGGCATCCGCCAGGGCACGATAGGCGCCAAGTGCGACATTATCATTTATGGTGAGCATGGCTGTAAACTTTGTGGTACGCTTCAGAAGATCCTTCGTTGCGGTATAACCGCTGGGGGTATAGTAGTCAGAAAGGGCAATCTGATCGCGGACAAAGGGAAGCCCGAGTACCATCAGGGCGTTTTCGTAGGCGCTGAGTCTGGCTTCTGTGATTCCAACGCCCCGCTCACCTCCGACAAAGGCAATGCTGCGGTGCCCCAGAGAATATAAATAATTGATGGCAGTAGAAACACCCTGCCCGTTTTCTCTCTGGATAAACTGGCAGTCTACGCCGTTGATTGGATTGCCCAGAACAACAACCGGAATGGAAGCCGCAAGGTATTGCAGCGCCGCGGAATATTTTTTGTTTACACTGATAAGGTCGGCCTGCCCGCCAACAATCAGAATTCCATCCACATTTTTACTTTGCAGCATCTGAAAGTATTTCAGCTCACGGGGTTCATCCTCAGTCTGTCTGGCTGCGCTGTAAAAAGAAGTATTGCACAGAAAGACGGAATAACCGGCATCCTGCGCTGCTTTCTCAAAAGCCGCAAACATGGAAGAAAAATATGGATTGGAGATATCAGGAATAATAATGCCGATGGTCATGCTCTGGTGGTTGATTAATCCTCTGGCCAGAGAATTGGGCGTGTAGTGATACTTCTTAATAGCGTCATTCACTTTTTGGCGGGTTTTCTCCGAGACGGGAGCTGTTCCGTTCATAACACGGGATACGGTCGCGATAGATACGCCGCTTTCTTTTGCAATTTCCACTATGGTAACAGGCTGGCTCATTTTTCTCCCCTCCTTTTTCTGTATATGCAGGATTGTAACATAAAAAGAAAACCTTTTCAATAAAAAATACAAAAGGCTCAAAAATAATAATAAAATTGTACATTTCCGACAAATTTTCAGCGAAAACAAGGCGATAATTTAACAGAATTTTGGCAAATGTGCTCTATTGAAATGAAAAGGTTTTCATAATATAATCTGAGAAAAGAGAAAAAGAGGAAATCAGGATGCGAGAATCATTTGAGAGGGAACTCAGGGAAAGCCTGTATATCCATCGTCCGCTGCCTCTTCACAGGGAGGAGGAACTGGAAGCGGGCTTTTCGCGAAAGAAGGTACTGTCAAGAAAGGTATTATATGACGATAAAACCCGGGTTTGTGAGCCATCGGCAAGCGGAGTTCAAAGCTTGGCTGAGTGCAACGGTGTCATCACTGTTAAGGCTTCGTTGAGAAGCGATCATTGGCCGGAAGGAAGTGCCGCGGACGGAGATTACTCTAATTTTGGTACAGCGGCAGTATATTTTAAGTTCGAGCCTCAGGACTGGAGGAAATATCATCGAATTCATTTTCAGGTCAGACCGCGTCTGTGCAATGCCAGAGTGGCGCATGTCAATGCGGGCGTCCGAAATGAAGGAGAAAGGACTATTCCTGACCGCTATTTCAGGGAGGGAGCAACCGTATTTGATTTAAAAAACGGAGAATGGAACGACTGCATCTGGGAGTTTGCGGCTATGCCAAGAGACGCTGTCACGGAATTGAGCGTGTATGTTTTCCTGAGCGGGCATGATGTTGCGGGAGATCCGGATCTGGTGTATGAATTTCGTCAGTTTGTGCTGGAGGAAATTAACAAACCGGAGCATGAATATGGCTGGCAGCGTCAGGACAGTGAGATTATGTTTTCAACCGTTGGATATTGGACAAACGGGAAAAAGACGGCTGTTGTCTGTAATACAGACGGCGGGTTCGAGCTTGTGGATGCTGACACGGGAGAAACGGTATTTCAGGACAGGGTGTTGCCGGTTCATAATGAAAAGGGAAGCTTTGGCATTTTAGATTTTTCGGCCTTTTGCGGGCAGGGAGAGTATTTCCTGAGGACGGAAAAATCTCAGACCAGGACCTTTTCCATATCTGATGATCTGAGTAAGGAAAGCCTGTGGAAGATTTTGAATTTTATATATTGTGAACGCTGCGGAACGCCGGTTCCCGGGAAACACGGAACCTGTCATCAGGATGTGACGGCCCGTCACGGGGGAGTGACAGTGAGCTTCTCCGGTGGCTGGCACGATGCGGGAGACGTGTCTCAGCAGGCGCTTCAGATGGCGGAGACTGTACATGCTCTTTTTGAAAATGCGGTTGCCAGCCGACAGGACGAAATGCTGTATCTGAGACTGATGGAGGAAGCACAGTGGGGACTGGATTTTATCTTAAAGACCAGATTTGGGGATGGATATCGGGCTTCCAGTGCGGGCGCGACCCGTTTTACAGACAATCTTACCGGAAATTTTGATGATATAGAGGCACGGGTTCATGACCATTCTTTTGAAAATTTTGTATTCAGCGGTGTGGAGGCTTATGCCGCCTGGTGCCTGACTGACTATGACAGTGAACTGTCAGCCGGGGTGTTAAAGGCCGCAAAGGAGGATTATGATTTCGCGGAATGTAAGTTTGCCAAAACGGGAGTGGACCCCGCACATATGTTTGAACATTCTTATAACAGCGGAGCTTCTCAGTATTATGCGGCTGCGTCCTGGGCAGCCAGCTGTTTGTATCAGGTCAGTGGGGAAATGAAATTTGCGGCCGCAGCCCGCAGCTGGACGAAAAGGCTGCTTTTGTGTCAGGAACAGGGAGATAAAGCGCCGTTACGGGGATTCTTTTATCGTGATGAAAGCAAAAAAACCATTGTCCATTTTAATCACCAGTCCAGAGAGCAGCAGTTTATGCAGGCTCTTGAGGCAGTCTGCCGCACGCAGCCGGAAGCGGAGGAGCTTAAGGAATGGGAACGGGGAATGGAGCTGTATGGAGAATATTTAAAGGCTGTTGCGGATTACACCTCGCCATTCGGCATGCTGCCGGCGGGAATACATAAAATGGACGAGGCGGAGGACGCGGAAACTTTTCGGTATCTGCATGTATCCTGCAAGTATGAGGATGAAAGGGAAAACTACAAAAAGCAGCTGAAAGCGGGACATTTGCTTGATGAGAATTATGTACTTCGCTGTTTTCCTGTCTGGTTTTCTTTTCGGGGCAACAGCGCGGTCATGCTGGCCATGGGGAAAGCGGCTGCGATTGCGGGCAGATATTTTAAAGATGAGGAGCTCATGGAGCTGGCCCGGGAGCAGCTGTACTGGATGTGGGGAAAGAATCCTTTCGGGCAATCCCTGATTTATGGCGTGGGCAGTAATTATTGCAGACAGTATGCGGTGCTGTGCGGTGAATGCGTAGGAGAAGTGCCGGTGGGAATCGAAACTTTGGAGAATGGCGATGAACCATATTGGCCTCAGAATAACAATGCCACATTCAGGGAGGTCTGGATTGGAGCGGCAAGCAGACTTTTGTGGGTATTATCTGAAACTGTATAAGGAAATATAACCGTTTACGGTTTATTAATTAAAGAAAGGACAAGAATATGAAAACATTATCAAGAAGAGACTTTATGAGGGCTGCGCTGATGAGCGGAACAGCACTGGCTTCTATGGGACTGGTGGGCTGCTCTTCATCAGATGGAGGAAGTCAGGACACGGGAGGTACTTCGGAAAGCAGCACAGCGGCGGGAAATGGGACAACCGCGCAGACAACAAGTGAGGAAGAGATTACACTCGCTTTCTGGACGTTGGCGCTGACTCCTACTTATACGGATTACATTCAGGGATTGATTGATGCCTATGAGGAAGAACATCCAAACATTACCATCGAATGGCAGGATCTCCCCTGGGACGGTATTCAGGACAAATTCCTGGCGCAGACTGCGGGAGGGAATCCCCCGGATGTTGTGAATATCTGGAGTCAGCTGGCCTTGACCTATGGAGGCAAGGGAGCCCTTCTTGACTTGGAAGAGTATGTAACGGAAGAGCAGAAGAGCATCTATCTGGAATCCGCTTACGATTCGGCCCGCCTGGGAGATTCTGTATATGCGCTTCCCTGGTATGCTACCCCGAACATTACTGTGTATAACACGGAGCTGTTTGATCAGGCCGGAATCACAGAAGTGCCAAAAACTTATGATGAGCTTTTTGACGCTGCGGTAGAATTCCATGACAAAACAGGCGCGTATCTCTTTACACCCTCTACCGTATTCCATATGTTTTATGCCTATGGAATTGAAATGCTGGATGAGAGTAAGACCACTGCTACCTTTAATAATGAGGAGGCGCTGGAGCTTCTGAACAGATTGAAGGAGGTGGGAGATGCGGGAGCCATCCAGACCGATCCGGGTACCTGGGATAACTGGGATAATGACAGGCAGCTGTATGCCAATGAGAAACTGGCCATGATTGTAGGAGGCGCACAGACTGTGACCCGCCTGCGCGATGAGGCCGGGGAGGATATTATGAACAGTACCGCTGTATGTGAGGCGGTTGTGGGTCCCGCGAATGTAAGCGCGGAGGCAATCATGAAACTGGTAGTTTCTTCCGGCTCCAAGCACCCGGAAGAGGCCATTGATTTCGCCAATTTTGTGACAAATGATGAAAATCAGCTGGATTTCTGCAAGTTAGTCTCCATTTTCCCAACCACCAAGGTGGCTTCTCAGGATGAATTCTTTCAGAGTGACATGGAGACACTGGAAGGACTGGCAAGCTATTACTGCTCCATATCCGCCCAGAACGCAACGGATATGACGTTGGGAATTTCTCAGGATGAGGACGTAAAGGGAGAAATTGATAACATTATGGATATGATCTTTGCAAGTGACATGACGCCGCAGGAGGCGCTTGACGCTGCCGAGGAGAGTGTAAACGCGCTGCTGCAGGAGCAGTGAGAAGGCGGAAAAGAATGACATTTGACGGGAGGCGGTTTGGCAGCCGCTTCCCGCACTCAAAAGGAATGAAAGTTATGAAAACATCAAAAAATGAAAGGTCTGTGGATTCCATCAGATATACCCGGAAAATCAGTAAGACAAAGCTGAGAAATACCTTTGTGGCCTGGATGTTTATGCTTCCCGCGATGGTTGTACTGCTCGTCTTCGTTTTTTATCCGATTGTTTACAGTATTCCATTGGCGTTTACCAATTATTCTGTGTTTGCGGAGACTAAATTTACCGGTCTGGCAAACTTTCAGCGTTTGTTCTCGGATAAGGATTTTTATATCGCGCTGAAAAACTCATTGCTGTTTGTGATTGTAGTGCCGATCCTGCAGATTTCCTCTATTGCCCTGGCGCTGTTGATGAATAAAAAACTCAGGGGTACCACGCTATTCCGGGTTTTATGCTATATGCCGGTGGTTACCTCCATGGTGGCGGTTGCTATCATGTGGAAATTTATTTTTGACTCCAACGGGATTTTGAACACGTTCCTTGTGAATAATGGAATCATATCTTCTCCCATTCGTTTCCTGTCCAGCGCAAAGCTCGCACTGCCTACCATGATGGCGATCACTATCTGGCAGGGTCTTGGATATTATATGATGATTTATCTTTCGGCTCTGCAGTCATTCCCGGAGGATATCATTGAAGCGGCGGTTCTGGACGGAGCAGGCGGATGGAAAATTTTCTGGAAGATCAGGCTTCCGCTTCTGCAGCCTCAGATCTGGTTCTGCTCCATGGTGTCGGTCATTGCGGCGCTGGGCGTGTTCGATGTGGTATTTACGATGACCAGCGGCGGACCGAACAAATCTACCTATGTTGTGAATTATTATTCTTATCTGCAGGCATTCAGTAAGTTTGATTTTGGATATTCAGCAGCGATCGGTCTGGTCATGGCGGTGATTACAACGGCATTCAGTATCGCGCTGGAAATCTATAATCGAAGGGCGGGTGATATTTATGACTGATCGCAATGGGAGACTTCATTTTCAGCGTATGGCAAGGAGAACGGTGAATAAAACCTGCTGCTATATTCTGCTGGTTTTAGTGGGAGTGCTGTGTGCCGGACCTTTTGCGTGGTTATTGTCCACCTCATTTAAATCCAATGAAAATATTTACGCACTGAGACTGCTGCCTCAAAATCCCAGCATCGACGCGTATGTCAATGTGTTTAAGCTGCTGAATATCGGGAGAATGCTGGTGAACTCAGTGATCATTGCCGGCGGGGGTGTCCTGCTGAATTTAATTCTGGGAGCGTTGTGCGCTTATCCCCTGGCCAAAATGGATTTTTATGGGAAAAAGCTCATTAACACTTTGCTGCTGGCTACCATGATCATTCCCGCGGCAGCAGGGCTGGTAGTCAATTATATCACCATCCAGAATCTGCATTTGAATGGCAGTTACTGGGGAGTCATTCTGCCGAATTCTGTCAATGTATTCAGTATCATTATGCTGCGGCAGGCCTATCTGGCAGTACCGAAGGAATTGCTGGATTCGGCCCGCATTGACGGGGCCGGAGAATTGAGAGTCTGGTGGGCCATACTTCTTCCGCAGATCCGGCCCTCCATGCTGACTGTAGTCATTATGGACTTTATCAATAAATGGAATATGTTCCTCTGGCCGCTTTTAATACTGAATGTTGATCAATATCCGGTTGCGACAGGCATGCAGTATATCAGTCAGTCCTTTGAGTATAAATTTGTAAACGTAGCGGCGGGCACTGTGCTTTCCGTGCTGCCGGTCATTATCCTGTTCGTCATTTTTCAGAAGCAATATGTCAATAATACAGCCGGGGCGATGAAGGGCTGATACAGCGTGGAGAAATGAGAGGTGATTTTATGATATTGGGCATTGATCATGTGGATTTTCGGGTTCCGGATGTGGATGCAGCCATCAGATTTTATTGTGAAGGGTTAGGACTTACGCTGGTTCGCAGAGACGACAGCAATGGGATCGCGATAACGCCTGACGGAGTGATTCTGGAGATTTCTCCGGAAGGAAGCGATCAGGGAGATAAAAGCGGCATAACTCATGTGTGCTACAATACGTGGGATGTGGATAAAACCTTTGAGAGGGCGCTGGAATACGGGGCTGTTCCTTCCAGAGAATCTGACCCGCTGCCATATACTTATAAAAATCTGCGAATGGCTTTTGTGCGGACACCGTCCGGGGAGGAGATTGAGTTCTGGTCAATCAGGCGGCCGGATAGGGACTTTGGAGAACCCATTCCCGGGAATTGCTATATTAAGCACTTTGTGCATGTGGCTATGACAGTTCCGGATATGTATGCCTGTGTAAGGTTTTATGAGGGGCTGGGGGCAAGGCTGAAGACGGACTGGGAATGGGGCTGTTCCATGGCTCTGCCGGATGGCCGGGAGTTTGAGCTGTTTTCAGGGGGAGAAGTGTTAATCGGAAAGCAGGAAAGCTACACGCATATGTGTCTGCTGACAGAGGATGTGGACGCGGAACTGGAGCGGATCACCGCATTGGGAGGCCATGTGGCGCATGAGCCGTATGACTGGTCAAATCTGCGGATCGCGTTTGCTGTGGGGCTGGCAGGTGAAGTTATTGAGCTTTTTCAGTTCTATGATGATGGACGGATTCCGGACGTATTTGTAAAGCCGCCGACGGCTTTACCTGATCTGTTTGCGGAGGAATCCGGGGAGGGTGCGTATGAATAGCCTGGATTATCGTGAATTGATGGACTAGGTAGAAAAAGAACTGAAGATGGCCGGGGGGAATTTTGACCGACTCTACGGCAGCTCCCCTGAGGTTTTGGAAGAAGCAGAAAAAATCAGCGCCGTGGCGCTGATTGCCGTGGACCGGTTTTATTCCCGGCTGACCCGGCAGGCTTTTGAACTGAGGGAACGGGATGAGCATCCGATTGTCGCAAAACGGGCGGAGAGAAAGGAAACGGCAACCTACCTGGGGGTGGATCTGGGCGGCACGAAACTTCTGATCGGTGAAATGAATCATGGGGGAGAGGTGCTTTGGAGTAAGTGCTATCCCAGCGGACCGCTGAGCCAGAGGCAGGTACTTACTCTGATTGAGGAAAGTGTGGCTGATTATCTGGAGACATCACGTCCAAAAGAAGCGCCGCTTCCAATAGCCATGGGAGTGGGACTGGTGGGACGCGTGG
>JAJQID010000187.1 GCA_021199405.1 Lachnospiraceae bacterium | reverse complement strand
ACCAGTCGTGTGTTTCCCGTATTCCATCAATGGAAAGCTGGTACTTCTGGCAGCCATACTCTTTCAGTCGGCGGCATACATCATCCGTCAGATGAAACGGATTGCCGAGGATGGTAAAGGGAATGCCATGCTCTTTCATCAGTCCCAGCAGCTTCCAGAAGTCCGGGTGAAGGATGGGATCGCCGCCGGTGATGTAAAAATACGGCAGACGGTGATACACCTCGCAGAAGTCCAGACAGTTGTAAAACGTGTCCTGCATCTGCTCCCAGTTCATAGCGTCCAGCTTTTTGCAGACATTTTCGGATGCCTTAGCATGCAGTGAAAAGGTCCGGGGGACGTTTTCACCTGCAAAGATGTAGCAGTGCTTGCACCGCTGATCGCATTCGTCTGTAATATGCCATTGAAGAGAAAAATACTGTTTCATAAAGCATGGTCTCCTTTAGGTTTATATTGTAAAATCCGATAATCGGATATTGTTTCGCAGGGGCCTGATGAACCGACATTTATTATATGTGATACCAGTTCATCAGGCGATTAGTTTGCGGACAGAATTACTTGTCACCAGCACCGCAAGCGGAGCCGCAGGCAGCTGGCTTTTCTTCTGGCTTGTCGGCTGCTCCGCAAGCAGCAGGCGTTTCAGCCGGTTTATCAGCTGCACCACAAGCAGAACCACAAGCAGCAGGCGTTTCGGTAGGCTTGTCATCAGCGCCACAAGCGGAACCGCAGGCAGCGGGTTTTTCTTCCGGCTTGTCGGCTGCTCCGCAGGCCGTACCACAAGAAGCGGCAGATGTCTCGTTCTTCCATCCAGACAGATTAGAAAGTGCCATTGTTGATTACCTCCGTATTTGTATTCAGGAGCTGTCTTGCTCTCTGTAATTTTCATTATATCGGCGCCGATTCTGGAAACAAGTACGCACCTTTTTATTACATAGTCACAAATAGGTGACCTATGGGTTCTCCACGGGTTTGTCTATGAGAAACTTCATACTCTGTTTATTGATTTTAATGACATGCTGCATTATAATTCAAGTGTAACATTCGGATTTGATGTTAGAAGAAAAAAGAATGTGAGGTGCCTTTTATGAAAACAAAAGACGAGTTGCCTTCATGCCCTGTTGCAACAACGGTTTCCCTGATCGGAAGTAAGTGGAAACTCCTGATTTTACGAAATCTACTGGAACGTCCCTGGCGGTTCAATGAATTGCGACGAGACCTTGAAGGAATTAGTCAGAAAGTGTTGACGGACAGTCTGCGCTCTATGGAGGAGGACGGAATCATCACTCGCACAGTTTACCCAGAAGTACCGCCACGGGTGGAATACGCACTCAGTGAATTGGGAGAATCCATGCAGCCAGTGATTAAGGCTATGGAAGCGTGGGGGACAGCTTATAAAACCAGTATTCAATAAAATATCTTTTTTAGAATGGGCCGTGTCGATAAATCTCGATGCGGCTTATTTTATTTGTGAATTTTTTGTGAACTTTTTCAAAATCTTCGGCCAAATCGGCACTTATCCGTCCCCATAAGAAATATAGAGGAAACTTTTTTTAACGAGTTACACTCGTATCCGTCCCCATCTATAAAGTAGGAGGAGGTTTCCAAACTATTCGAGAGCAAGTATCGCCTCTTTTAACATTAACTCATTTTCATGGTTATGTTACCGAGGCAACTTGTTGAGGATTGCGGTTCCCCAAACCCTCGCGGCAGCTTCGCAACAAGCGTTTTCTCATTGGTTCCTGCCGCTGATAGTCACAGTTTTGATAAAGCCGGAGCTTATCAAAGGAGGTACAAATTTTATGGCTAGACCAAAGAAACAATTTCCACCTGTGAGAGAAAAATTCATAGGTTTCCGCGTGACGGAAGACCTTTATGAAACGCTTGCCCACGATGCTGCAAGTGCCAATCTCTCCATATCAGAATACTGCCGGAGATTGATCGCAGGAAGAAAGATCAATTACCAAGCGCCGATCATTCACAATGACAGCGCTATCGTTGAAGAACTAAAAGACATCAACAAACTGGGAAGCAATATGAATCAGATTGCCCGATTTTTAAATCAGGGTGGAACCATAACGGACGGTATAGCAGATGAACTGCGGGAATCAATCCGGCTTCTGACAGGAAGCTGTATCAAAATCAACAAAGCAGTGGAGGAAGAATAGGGCAATCATTAAACACATCTCAATTAAAAATTCCAGTAACACTGCGGCTCTGGAATCATCCGGACTACTTATCTTTGCTCATAAGGATTCGTTTGTATTACATGGTGTTGATCTATCACTGGAGTTGAAACACGCCTGCCCACCTTAACGACTTCATCTGTGTAAAATGTTCTTGCAATTCAATTCTGCATTTACATCAACGGCCCGTAGTGAATCCTTCTCAAAACGGAACACAGTGTGTTCCGCTTTGGAAAGGCCACATACAATTTTCTCCAGGAAATGTTCTCATAAAACATGTGCCACAAATTCAAAAAATTTCTGAATTTGTGGCACATACCATACAATACGCTTTTAAGATACAACGTAGCAGTATACCATCCTGTGTCCCTTCCAGCCAAAAGCATAATAATTACTCAAACGCTCTGGATTTTTCCTGACAGAACAATCCAAAAATAAGCAATGCGGACTGCCCATATCAACCAGTTTCATCATCGGATAATGCTTCTGCTGTTCCAGATGTATAGAACTGATCCATTGCCTCTTCTTCAGGAAGTTGAAACTTCTCTGCAATCATCCGGACTACTTCCGATACTAAGATTGATTTTATCATCGCATGTGCCATGACAGTATTCCTCCCCTGAATTATATGTGTTAAAATTTCTCTTTCTCAACTTTTCTTTGTATTATAACCTATTTCATGTTTTAATCAATGTAGAAGTTATAAATAATAATCCTATTGTTGTTGCTTTGTAACCGTAAAATCAATCGCAAATTTTTACGATTGATTTTACGACTGTTTTTAATCATTCAAATAGTTGTTCCTGCAATAACCAAGCCGCTCTACCATAACCCTCTTTCTAATGACATAGCAATCCCTTCCCGTTATCATTGGCACTTCGATTTTTTATAAAAATGTGATCGCTCTCCACTAAAATCCAAATAATTATGTGATTTCTGTTGTATTTTTCCCAGTTCCCGCGTATAATAAAAATGTGATTACAGAACACCAAAACCCCAATAAAAATGTGATGGAACGTATATATGGAACGATTTATTATAAACAAACTGCTGAACTGGAAAAATTCTCCCTATCGCAAACCCTTGATCTTAAAAGGCGTTCGGCAGGTAGGCAAGACCTGGATTCTGAAAGAATTCGGACGCCGCTATTATGAAAACACCGCATATTTTAATTTTGACGAGAACGAAGAATACAAACAGTTTTTTGAAACGACCAAGGACGTAGACCGAATCCTGCAAAATCTGATGCTGGCCAGCGGCCAGAGGATTGTGCCGGAAAAAACGCTCATTATTTTTGACGAGGTACAGGACTGCCCCAAGGTTATCAACTCCATGAAATATTTCTGTGAAAACGCGCCGCAGTATCACATTGCCTGCGCCGGTTCTCTGCTTGGGATTGCTCTGGCAAAGCCAACTTCTTTCCCCGTGGGCAAGGTCAACTTCATGCAGATTGATCCGATGACCTTTACAGAATTCCTGTTGGCAAACGGCGACGAAAACCTGGCAAAATATCTGGAAACGGTAAATACGATCGAACCGATACCCGATGCTTTTTTTAATCCACTATATGAAAAACTGAAGATGTATTATGTGACCGGCGGCATGCCGGAATCTGTAAAGATGTGGACAGAGGCGCGGGATGTTTCAGCGATGCAGGAAGCCCTGTCTGGAATTCTTGGAGCCTATGAACGTGATTTTGCGAAGCATCCCAATGTCAATGAATTTCCCAAGATTTCGATGATCTGGAAATCCATCCCGTCCCAGCTGGCAAAAGAAAACAAAAAGTTCGTCTATAGAGTTATCAAGGAAGGAGCCAGAGCCCGTGAATATGAGGATGCCTTGCAATGGCTGGTAGACGCCCGTCTGGTACACAAGATTTACCGCAGCACCGCGCCCGGCCTTCCCGTGTCCGCATATGACGATCTCTCCGCCTTTAAGATTTATCTGGTAGATGTGGGGCTGCTCCGCCGTCTGGCGCAGCTGGCGCCGACTTCCTTTGGCGAGGGCAACCGCCTGTTTACAGAGTTCAAGGGTGCATTAACCGAAAATTTTGTCCTTCAGACTTTGATTACACAATTTGAAGTCGTTCCCAGGTACTGGACACAGGCAAATCCTCCTTATGAAGTAGATTTCCTCATTCAGCGGGAGAATGATATTTTCCCTGTGGAAGTCAAATCTGAAGCTAATACTACAAGTAAGAGCTTGAAGAAATTCAAGGAGCTGTTTCCTGACAAAGTCAAACTCCGCGTTCGTTTCTCTCTGGACAATCTGAAACTGGATGATGATGTGCTGAATATTCCGTTGTTCATGGCTGACCAGACCGATCGGCTGATTGGTCTAGCATTAGAACAACGCTAACCTTGCAACCCCTGAGTATAGTGAAAGCCTCCACTGGCATATCGATTTCCAACGGAGGCTTTCTTATTTTCGTCATATCGAGGCTCTAGCCCAAATTAAATTGGTGTAGTTGTTGTGTAGTAAGCGCCCTCCAGCCGTCCGGAACCCTTGATTTCCCTGACATTTTTAAGCCTTTTAGGAATATTGCCGTGGCAGATGAATAATATTTTTATCAAACTTACTCAACCTTCCCATTTTTGCCATGGGAAGGTTGAGCTAATGTTATTTCTTTATGTGTCCATCTCATACTCAATAATTGCGCCTGTGGTAGCGTTAATTTTGACCTCATACTCAATCGTGCCATAGTAAAACTCGATCTCATAGACCATGATCCCGTCATCCCTATCCAGCTTTGCCTTCTTAAAGGTCACATCCGAGGAGGAAAGTCCGGCCTTGTTCAGCGCGATCTCCTTCGCCTCATCCACGCTGATATATGCGTCTGAGGTCGTACTGCTTCCTGAACCGGAAACAGTATACTGCTCCACACTCTTGCTCACGATGGCGCCGTCGGATACCCTGATTTCATACTCATACTCTCCGGCTGTGGTATAAAACTCAATATCATAGACCCGCTGCCTGTTCTCATAATCCAGCTTTTCCTTGGTAAAGGTGGCCTCAGAGGAGGAAACTCCAGCGTCGGTCAGGGCAATGCTTTTCGCAGTGTCCAGCGTGATATCTGTTGTCGTTGTCCCGGAAGCTGAACCCTCAGAGACTGTGGTCCCACCTGTTGTTAATTCCGCGGTTGAAGTGGCTCCTGTAGATGCCGTAATGCTTCCGCTTTCCGCTTCTGATGTGGAGGCAGTTTGGGAAGAGGCAGCAGTATCGGACGTCGCTGCGGTATTCTCAGAGCCGGACGAGTTTTCCGTAGCCGCTGTGGCATTTGACTCTGTGGAAGAAGCCGAACCGGCTGCTGGCGTATCCTCAGTAGTCTGCGAGGTCACATAGGTCTCTTTGGACTTGCTGTAAATCGCTCCCGTGTTCGCATTGACCTCATACTCATATTCCACATTCTCCGCATAAAACTCAATGTCATATACAATCATGCCGTTATCGTAATCCAGCTCTGCCTTTGTAAAGGTGACGGCGTCCGCTGTCAGCCCGGCGTCGGTCAGGGCCACCTCTTTCGCTGCGTCAGCTGTGATTGCTTCCGCAGATGCCGCAGCGTCGCTCTGTGTTGTATCATTAGTATCCGTCGTCTCAAAAACCTGTGAGGTTTTGTCCCCTGCCGTGTTTCTGTTGACTGCCGCATAGGCCGTTGCCGTTCCCACGAGCGCCAGAACCACAAGAGCGCAGGTGGTCGATATGACGGCCTTTTTCGTAGTTCCAAAAAATTTCTGAATGATCTCCTTCATCGTATTGTCCTCCTGTCTTTGTTTGACTACAGTATACCCGCCAAACATTAGAAGAACATTAGTATCTGAAAAAAATCCTGAATTTGACAAATTTCCAATTCTTAAGTATTTCTCAGTTGCTTTATGAGTTGCCCTCGGGTATACTTTGAAGCAGGAAAACAGCCAGATATCTCTGAATTTGAAGGTGAATAGAACATGAAAACAATAATTCTTATGCGACATTCTATCCCATCTAAGGATAACCTAAGTGAAGAAGGTATTCTGCTCGCAGAAAAAGTAAAAATATTAATTCATGAAAAATATCAAAATGTATATTCATCTCCAATTGCCAGAGCCTATAAAACTGCACAAATTTTTTCTTCTAATGTTCAAATTATTCCTGACTTAAAAGAACGGGAAATAGGTATAGCTGAGGAAGATTTTTGGCTAAAGCAATATCAAAATTATAATTACAAAAATCAAGATGGTGAAAGTCTTAATGAAACAAAATTGAGAGTAAGACGTGCAATTGATTTAATATTAAAACAAATGCCAGAGGATTCCTGTTCATTAGTAGTTTCTCATGCAACTGCAATATGTGCATATTTATCGAACTATTGTATCGTTAACGTGATTGATGCAAGCAACAAAACCAGAGAAGTTATTTTCGGTGACAAAGAAATATTTATTGACAATTTGTATTATACCAGTTATTTTGTTTTGAAATTTATTGGGACAGATCTAGTTGATATAACATATCATTGTAATTAAGCGGTTTATAAAGACTGCGATCTTCTGATTCAGTTGTGCGATGCAATCTCCGGAGCCGGTTTTGTAATGGATATTATTGATCGCATGAACGATGTGAAAAGTCGATATGGTTCATATGCTCAGGATAAATGGGATCATAATATTTTTTGAAGTCTCATTTTGAAGAAAAAATAGTATCAGAACTTTTCATTGGATTAAGCTGAGCCCTCCATTTTATAAGCAATCTGTTTTCGGGAATACTATCTTTATTCTCGGTACTATAGTTCCAGCGGTAAGTATTCCCGTTTACTTCAGATGAAAAGAAAACCTGCTCCCGCACCCGGGGTTACTTTCCACGGAAATTTCCCCATCATGAAAAGCGGCGATCTCCTCCGCCATGGCAAGGCCTAGGCCGCTTCCCCCTCCGGTGCGGGAGGCGTCCGCCTGATAGAACCGATGAAAAATATTGGGCAGATCCTCCTCAGAGATGCCGATTCCATTGTCCTCCACGGACAGGGTAATTTCCCCGTTTCTGTCGGTAGTCAGTGATACTTTAATGTACCCGTTCTCTTTTCCATAGCGATATGCGTTGCTGATCAGATTGGAGAGAAGGCGGGTCAAAAGCTCCCGGTTTCCGTTGCAATACACCTCCGGCTCCGCCTCACAGGTAAGGGTAATCTCCTTCTCCCTGATCAGCGCCATATCCTGGCAAACGCTGTCCGTCAGCTCGGACAGGTTCAGTCTTTCCTTTGCATACCGCTCAGGCTGCAGCTTCAGGCGGGTGAAATCCAGCATGCTGTTGATCATGCGGTTCATCTTGCGCCCCTGCCGCCAGACCACATTCAGGGCTTCCTCGTATTCCTCCGCAGTGCGCTCCTGCTCCAGAGTCAGTTCACACTGGGCGTTGATGACCGCCACCGGCGTCCGCAGCTCATGGGAGGCGTCGGAGACAAACTGCTGCTGGGTCTGGAAGGAGGTTTCCAGCCGGGCAAACATTTCATTAAACTGCTCCGCCAGCCGATGCAGCTCATCATCCCCCTCATTTAATTCAATGCGTTTTTTTAAATCATCTCCCTGTTGAATCTGCGCAGCAGTATCCGCGATCTGGCGAATCGGGCGCAGGGTACGGCAGGCAATCAGGTAGCCTCCGATGATGGCAATCAGCACCAGACTGGGCAACAGAATCAGGGAATACCGGGAAATATCGGACATCTCCGCATCCCCCTGATTTTCAGAAACCACGCCGCGCAGCCACATGTCCTCCAGCCCTTCTGTCTCCGGCTTTCTGTCAAAAACATAATAGAGGGTTCCATCCACGGTGATTCTCTGCACCTGAAAATCTGAAAACGCAAGCCCGGCGGTCTCCCGGACGATGGGATTTTCCCCGTAAATCAATGTACCGTCAGAACTGCACAGAGAGGTATAGACCCCGTTGACCTGATCAAGGAAGTCGTCATCTATTTCGATATAGCCGTCCCCATAGCGAACATAATAATCCACATCATTCGTAGAGGCCATGTCTGAGGAGGAATAATATTCCACCTCATCCACATTGCTCTCCACGGTCTGTATCAGATTGTCACGGATGGTTTTCTGAATGATCTGGCCGCTGACGGACAAAATCACAAGATAGGTCAGCGCTACCACCACAATCAGAATGATGGAAAACCAGAGCGTAATTTTCAGGCGGATGGATAATTTTTTCAAACGGGTGTCCTCCTACTCTTCTCGAATCACATAGCCCCTGCCACGCACAGTATGAATCAGCTTCCTCTCCTGCCCTCCGTCAATTTTGCGGCGCAGATAGCTGATGTACACATCCACCACGTTGGTGCCGCCCTCATAGTCGTAATTCCAGATGTGGTCCTCAATTTTTTCCCGGGAAAGAATGATGCCGGCATTGTGCATCAGGTATTCTAACAGCGCATACTCCCTGGCGGAAAGAGAAATCTCCACTCCGCCGCGGGTCACCCGTTTGGCGGCGCAGTCCATGACCAGATCTCCAACCGTCAGTTCATTGCTCACCCCACCGTGAGATGTGCGGATCATGGCCCGGATACGGGCCGTCAACT
Organism: Lachnospiraceae bacterium; assembly: GCA_021199405.1. Lineage (GTDB taxonomy): Bacteria > Bacillota > Clostridia > Lachnospirales > Lachnospiraceae > RGIG6307. The sequence continues at coordinate 1,652 of JAJQID010000187.1, read as the reverse complement.
CCTCAAAGGAAAAGGGCTTGACCAGGTAATCGTTGGCTCCGCTGTCCAGTCCCTTCACCCGATCCGATACAGAATCCCTGGCGGTCAGAAAGAGCACCGGGGTCGTCTTCTGAGCATTCCTGAGGGAAGCCAAAACAGCATAGCCGTCCGCCCCGGGCATCATGATATCCAGTATCACAGCGTCGTAGTCCGTACAAGAAAGACAGTCAATGGCTTCCCTTCCATCAAGGCAGCTGTCCACGCTGTAGCCGTCCGCCGTCAGTTTTTGCGTGATAATACGGTTTAAATCCCGCTCGTCCTCCGCAAGAAGAATTCTCATATCCTCTTCCTCTCTGTATACAGGCCTTCTTTCCGGCCGGTTGAATGCTTTTCGAATGGATTTATTATACTTTATAAAGAATACTTTGGCAAGAATCAGAACGGAGAGGCTTATACCTCGAAGACAAATCAAAAAAATAAGAGCTGGTTATAGTTTCAAGCTATAGCCAGCTGCCCTGCTCACGCCCCCCAATGGATTATTTTTTCAAAAAGCTCCGCCATATTTTCCTTTGTGGCTCCATACTTGTGATCCGTCTTATCATAGTCAGACAGAAAATAGGTGGTTGTCCCTACGCCGCTGTGAATATAGGTAACCAGCGGCACCAGGTCGTACTCATAGCTGACACTGTCGTCAGAAATGGTGATCGTAATATCCGCCATGCCTCCCAGCATCCTTTCCATCTCATCCTGATAGGAGATAAAATTTCCCAGAGAATAATAGACCAGCATCTGATGTCCGTCCTCCCCGGTGAGCATCTCGTATGGCTGCACCACATGGGGATGGGTTCCGATCACAATGTCCACCCCTTCCTCCAGAAAAATTTCCGTCCACTTTTCCTGAAAGGAATCCGGCTGATAGGTGTACTCCGTCCCCCAATGTGGCAGCACCACCACAATATCCGCCAGCTGCCTGGCCCTGCGGATATCGTCTCTCACCTTTTCCTCATCAGAAAAAGTATTCACGCAGTAGGAATTGGGCATCGCAAGGCCGTTGGTTCCGTATGTATAGTTCAGGAAAGCGAAGGTGATTCCGTTTTTCTCCATGAGCGGGATTTCCGACGCGGACTCCTCATCCATATAAATGCCGATCGCCAGCACATCCTTATCAGAAAAATAATTCACCGTGTCGCTGATTCCCGTCAGACCCTTGTCCAGACAATGATTGGTGGCCAGCTGCACCACGTCAAAACCGGCCTCAATCAGAGCGTCGCCAATTCCTGTGGGCGACCCGAAAAGAGGGTAAGCGCTGTACTGGGACGGATCATTGACAAAAATTGTCTCCTGATTGATGACGGCAATGTCCGCCTCGCTGATCACATCGCTGACATTTTCAAACATAAAGGAATAATCACAGCCCGCAGCCCGCGCGTAATTATAAAAGCCGCTGTGAATCAGGTCGTCCCCCACGGCCCGAAGGGTCACTGTGCGGGTTTCTGTCCCGTCCTCCGGGGATAACTCGCTCCTGGGAACTGTTTTATTATCAAAAGCTGCTGCATCATCAGAAGGTAACGACAACGTTTCATTTCCAGACTCTCCGGCTCCCGCCGTGTTCGCTTCAGCTTCCCCGGATGTTCCTTCCCCTGCTCCCTCAGACAGGCTGCCATCTTTTGTAT
>JAJQID010000043.1 GCA_021199405.1 Lachnospiraceae bacterium | reverse complement strand
GGTTGGGCAGCCTCCACTGGGTCACCACATTTGTAAGTTCCAAATCCTCTCTTCCGAGAATCTTCCTCAGCACGTACTCACTGGCGCCTTTGTCTCTCAGAGCTGTGGACATGAACACGTCGCTGAATAAATTCAGCTCCCGTATTCTCTTTGCCCCCTCTCCGATGATCTCGGCGCGGCTTTGCTGTTGTCCGTGCAAAATGCCCTCCTTTCGCTGATTCAAAGACGATATGTCACCTTTCTTCCGGGTAATTTCATACTCGGCTTTTCAGGTGCTCTCAGTCTAGCATGAAGGACGAATTTTGTCAATATATGAAAACAGAGTTCCTATTCGCTCCCTCATATACATAAATCACCTGTACCTGCCCCATTTTCTCCGCGCCCATCGCCAGCTTCAGCGTTTCCTCCTGCTCCGGGTCCGTGATGCACACGCCGATCATAAAACCGCTCTGAAGCTGCTCTGTGTACGGGATGCTGTTCTGAGTCACAATCTGTGTGCCCGGTACCAGCTGCGTCAGATGGATTTCCACGGTTTCCAGGTATTCCAGCTCCCCGTCCAGGGTACAGACATACATGGTCACCGGCCAGTCCCAGTACATGGGCGCGGTTCCGGTGTTTTCCCAGGTCATGGAGATCCGCAGCTCATTTTCCCACAGCGAGTAGCTGGTCGTCAGACCGGAAATATACAGCCGGTATCCCAGCCGCTTCAGCACCTCCTGCGCTCCCTCGGACTCTGCCTCCTCTCCCGTGGGACAATACGGCCCGATAAAGCTCATGTGAGTTTCCTCGATCAGTCCCAGAGTCTCCTCTAAATTTTCTCCCAGCATCTCCTCCATGGGAGTCGCGCTGCTGAATTCTCCGCCCACAGGAGCCGTCTCCCAGAAGCTTTCCAGCGCCTGATATTCCAGTGCTTTTCCATCGGTCTGCTGACTGCCCCCGTTTTCGATCCAGCCAAGCCATCCCCGGGTGGACTCCTCATCTCCTGTCATATCATTGTACAGCCCCAGACCCAGATCGGATACCATTTCATAATTTCTGCGCATCAAAAGCCGGGCATTGGTGAAATTATTGTAATAATCCAGCACATATTCCCTACAGATCTCCGCGTCCGGCATACCCGCGCCATCCACATCACTGTGGACATGCCACTCTCCCCAGTGACCAAGACTGCCCAGCTCCACATAAGCCACAAAATCACTTTCATTGCAGTAAGCCGCCAGCGCTTCGACGGCGGCACTGTGGGCAGCCCTGAAAATACTGTTTTCATAATTGGGGGAGTAACCGCTTCCATAGCTGATGGTATAGAAGCTGCCATCCATGGTCTGAAGATAAAGCCATTCCAGAAGGTCCATATGCCCGGAAGAACCCGGCACATCGCACAGAAACCTTAAAACTGCGTGCTTGCCTTCCTCCTTCCACTGCGCAATATGATATTTTTCCTCAAGAGCCTGGATGTCATATACTCCCTCCGTCGGCTCCCACTCTGCCCAGGTCAGCCCGATGTACACCAACTGCGTATCCTCACAGGCCTCTTTGTCTGCGGCGGAAGGGGCAAAGCCGATCAGGGGATTGGCGATAAACTCGTCCGATTCTGCAAACGCCGCTGTCTGATTCAGCTCATAGCGGCTCGAAATCTCAGAAAACAGCACAACCGCAGCTACTGCGGCCGTGATTATTATAACCGCCGCCAGAAGAAATGGAATTTTGGAAGAGTTTTTTTTATTCATAAAACATTTCCTGCTTTATTTGCCAAAAATCCGCAGTCTCTCCATTCTCCGGCTGCGCTCTCCCGCTTTTTTCAGCACGGAAATAGTGGAAACATGACGAAGACTCCGATTGTTGCGCACAAAGCGGAGCAGTGTCAGTACCCACAGACCCGGCCAGAGCAGAGGATATTTTCCCTTTTCCGGATAGTTCAGACGCATCTGATGATGAAATTCCCAGAGATAGTCTGCCAGATGGTGCCCCTTCATCATGACCATGCGAGTCTGCTCCGATTCCCCGAATTCCTCTGAATCAAAGGCCTCCCGCAGAAACAGCTCCGCCTCTTCGCTTTGATGAAGCGTATCCACCGTGGGATACCAGAAGCTGACCCTCTCCCTTTCAAGCCCCAGATAATTTACGCAGGCTCCCGTTACCAGCTCCGCGAAACGGGTCAGGCCGCTCTCCTCTGTCATCCTCCCAAGCAGCTCCTTCTCCTCCTCCGTCCACTCCTCCCGAAACAGCACTGTCCAGTCGCAGAGAAGCTTCAGCCCGAAGCCCGCGTAGACAAAGTGCTGGAGCATATGAAGGAGAAGCTGATATGCCTGGTACGGCCGATCCAGCACCGGAAGAGAGACTCCCATGATCTCCCTGCGGATACAGTGTTCGGCCCGCTTTTCCATCCAGTGCTCCATACCTGCATTGATCGCCGGGTAAGCAAAGGATTCCGCCGCCTGCATGTGCAACTCCACGTGAATTCCATCGGAATTGGAATATTCTACGTGGTGATTGGCATGCTGCTCGTCAGCCACACGAAATCCGGCCTCCTCCATGATCCGGTCCATCTCCGGTCGGGTCGGTATATGACCCGATCCGGTTCGATCTGATCCCAGAAAAAGCAGATCCACATCTCCGGATTTGCGCAGCTCCGGAACCGGATAATCTGCGGCGGCACTGACACCTTTGATCACCGCCACCGGAATCTGACGCTCCTCCAGAAAATGCACTATATATTTCGTTACAAAAAGAAGGCGATAGGACTGCAGCACCGTGCGGCGCGCCGCAGTTACTATTTTCTGATTTTGGCTTTTCACAGCGTTTTCCGGATGCACAGCAGCTCCTCCACGAAAATCCTGTTTTTCCACAGCGCTCCCGCCGCAGAAGCCTTCCATCACACCATACAGAAGCGGAAGCACCGCATGCTTCTGCGCAATTTCAATGACAGCCTCCTCTGTGCTTTCCGGATCTGTTTTTCGGCCCTCTTCTTTTTCATGCTCATTGCTGTTCTCAGTATCAGAATCCGTTTTCCGTATTGCTTTTTGCAGAAGCTCCAGCAGGCGAAGCTCCTCTAAAGTCAGAGACTGCCCCCTCGTTTTCATTTTTTTCTCCGATGCTTTTCGCTTTTTCCGGTACCGTCTCCGCGTAATTTTTGTATCCATTCCGAGACTGCGCATAAGAGCGATTCCCGCGGCCATGGGCAGATATCCATGCAGACCAAACAGAACCGACCCTCCCCAGAGTACCAGCTTCCAGGAAAGAGAATCAATCTCCTTCAGATATCTTCCCCGCGCCAGCTGCGCAAAAGCCTTTCGCACCAGCGGATTTTGCCCGTATTCCCGCAGCACTCCCGCAGCCGCGAGAATCCCGTTTTGGCCGCGGGAATTCTCCCTCTCTTTCCTGACATGTGACAGCTCCTGCTTTACAAGAAAAAAAGCACCGAAAAATAAATGGAACGCGATCAGATCCCCATAGTCCTTCGTGATCTGTCTCTCTTTTAAGAAGGTCTGAAAATCTTCCGCGATGGAAATCCAGACCGGCATCAGATTTTTCTTATAACGGCCGGAAACCGATTCCTCATTCTCCCGGTAAAGGTAAACGCTCTCGTCCACAAACGAGTAAACCGGCTCGCAGGCGCAGCATTCAATATTGTGGGCCTTATCCTGCGTAAAAGGAAAAACCGGGCTCCAAAGCCCATTTTTCAGAAGGAAATCCCGCCGGTACAGCTTGCCCCAGTTGTAAGCGAGATGTCCATACATATAAAAGCCTTTGAAGCGAAAGTCTACCGTACTGGTATAACTGCCCTCCTTAAGGTGGTGATGATTCGTCTCGGAAATTTCCCAGTTTTTCTCCTGGGAATCCGGCTCGTTCGCCGTCTCACGAAGTCTGCGGAAAGAGCCCACCGTGATGTCCGCCCGGGTCTCCCCTGCGCGCTGTGCCAAAAGCCTGAGCGCATCCGGACCGTCCAGAGCGTCGTCCCCATCCGCGAAAGCTACCCACTTTCCTTCTGCGGCGGCCAGACCGGCATTCCTCGCCGCAGCTACACCCTGGTTTTTCTGGTGAATGACCCGCACATTCTCATATTCAGCGGCATAGTAGTCGCAGATTGCCGGGCAGCGATCAGGGGAACCGTCGTCAACCAGAAGAATCTCCAGATTCGTCCAGTTCTGAGCAAGAGCGCTCTTCACACACTCATCCAGATATTTTTCAACCTTATATACCGGAATAATCAGGGAAATCTTATCCATCGCTCTCACATCCTTCGGACAGCCTGTGTCCGCCCTCTTCCATTTTTATGCTTTTTTCTTCATGCCATGCAATATTTCCAGGGCAAACTGCTTCGTCTCCGTGTACCGTCTGCTTTTCCGGAAAATCAGATAATTCACCAGGCAGGGAAGCAGCGCCGCCGTACCCAATAAAAACAAAAACCGAAGGATCCCCCCGTTCCCGTAAATCGGACCGCAGAGCGCTTTCACCGCCGCCATCTCCGCCGCGGCCAGCCCCACATACTCAAGCATATCCGCCGCGAAGCCTTTTCCGTCCAAATGCACAAATTCCCGGAAAAAGTAATGATATCGCAGGACGAACTGAATCAGGTAGGAGGCCAGCGTGCCCGCCATGACGCCGGCGATGCCAAAGGGCTTCACCAGTGCGAGAGAGACAGCCAGATTTACCACTGCCACGCCGATAGCTACCACCCGCTCTCTCTGAAACAGCCCGCTGACACCCATCATCACAGAAAGCGGCAGGGTCAATGTCAGAAACGCCGTATTTACAGAGAAAAACAAAATTGCCGTATCGCTCAGGGCATAGCCGTCGCCCAGCCACAAGTCTGTGACAAAGGGCGTCATCAGCGTATTCAGGCATGTGAGCACCACAGAAGCAATGAGAAAAAACAGGAATGTCAGCTGCCGCAGGAAATGCCTGTTTTTCTCAATATCCTTTTCCAGAAACATATGCCCGATTCCCGGCTGAATGGCGTTTGCCAGCGCCTGGGTGACATTGATAACAGACTGGGTAATCATACTGTAATTGCAGTAAAGCCCCGCCGCGCCGGCACTGATCAGCCCGGAAATAATCAGGTTGTCCGTACAGGTCAGAAGCTTAGTGGAGACTCGTGCCACAAAAATATTTTTCACATCCGCAATAATTCTGGAAAATACGGCCTTTTGGGGCATACCCTTCCGATCTCTGCGCAGATACGGATACTTTTGCTCTACATAACGATTGAGCCAGAGATTGATCGCCACCTCAACTGCCAGATTCATGACAAGAACCGGCACATATTGATGCCAGATCAGCAAAATCGCAATACACAGCAGATGATTCACCGCATCGATGGTAAAAGTGGCGATGCTGACGATATACTGTTTCTGATCCGCCACCAGCAAAGAACGCCGGTAGGACAGAAGATAGGACAGAACCGTGCGGACAAGCCAGATTCCGTATACCAGCCGGATAAAGGAATCCGAAAATCCGCTGTCCTTGACAAACATCGGAATCACCGCAAGAATTGGCAGCCCGATCAACGTAATCACACAGGCGAAGACATGGTAAGCCCTGCGATAGAAATTCATCAGCGCCGCGATCTGGCTCTCATCCTCGCTCTCCACAGCCGCGTACAGATGATAAACAATGGCGGTCGAAATTCCCAGTTCAGTCACGGACAACAGATTGATCACATTCGAGATCACCCCGTTGACGCCCACCAGTTCCTTGCCCATCACCAGATTCAGCACGCGCCGGGAAAAGAATCCCACTACAATCAGTATCACCTGCGCCAGAACCGCCACTATGCTGTTGCGAAACGTATCCTTTACCCGCATACCTCTTCAATCACCTGATCCCATTGCTTTATCACCCGCTCCGGGAGATATTTTTCCATTCCCCGCTCCGTGGCCGCCGCAAATTGCTGTCTCAAAAACTCATCCTCCGCCAGCCGCCCGATTTTTTCCGCCATCGCCCCGCAGTCAAAGGGCGGTATCAGATATCCGTTCACCCCGTCCTCTATGATTTCTGAAGGGCCGGTCATGATGTCAAAGCTGACACAGGGCAGATGGGCTGTCTTTGCCTCCAGCAGGCACATGGGAAGCCCTTCCTCCCGGGACGTCAGCGCAAAAAGCTTCGCTCTTTCCAGATATGCCTGTACATCTCTGACTTTTCCCTTTCCAATCAGCCTGCCCTCCAGATGCCGGGTGCGTATCTGTTCCTCCAGAAAAGCTCTCTGCTCCCCGTCTCCCAGAACCAGCCACTGCCAGTCGGGATGAGCGGACAGCACCTGTTCCGCAACCTCTACAAGATAATCAATTCCTTTGTCCGGCACAAGACGAACCGCTGTGATAATCCAGTTTTCTCTTTGTCTGTCCTGTGTGCAGCCCTGCGGCTGCACTGGATTAGGTATCGCCTGAATCCGTTCTCTTCGCCCAAGATGTTGTCCGTAATTCTCCCGATCCCGCTTCGTCAGGGTCACCACGTAATCCGACCTTCTCACCGACCAGCGCAGAATCATTCTTCGGTACAAACGCTTCTGTTCAAAAAAATAATTGAAATGCTCCCAGGAAAGCACCTTCACTGGAAGTCCCTTTGCGGCAGGAAGGGAAAGTACATCCAGCACAATATCAATATCCACAATCAGATCAATCCGGTTATCCCTCAGAAAACGCCGCAGCTTCGGTATGATTTTCAGATAACCGGGACCGGGATTGATCCATTTCGGAGAAAACGCATGCCTTGGGATCCTTTCATCCACCGGGTAAAAGGGCTCCGCCTCCTGCTCAGTGAGACTGACAATGAAAATCCTGTGATTTCCCTCTCCCGCCAGACCGTTCGCGATCATCACCGCGACCCGCTCGGTTCCGCCGCTTCTGGTAATATCTCCTGAAAAAAAACATATCCTTTTCTCCGCGCTCATAGCTCCCCTTCTTTATTTTCCGTCAGTCTTCTCTATATCTGCACTCCCTGTGCTTTCAGCTGCTCCAGAAAAGTCAGCACATCCTTCCGGGCCTGTCCGGCGGGAACCTGATACGCCGCACTGAGCTGTCCGGCAATTTCCTCTGTGGTCAGTCCCTGTCCGTGCAGCCGCCAGATATCCGCTCCCATCTCGTTCATGGGTACCGGCTTCACATAAGGGATACCGGGCTGTTCCACATCCATCAGCCAGTATATGCCTGCGGCATGGCGAAGCAGGTAGCGACCCCGATTCTGTTCTCCCTTCAAATCCCTGTTCCTCGTTTCCATCATCGCTCAAGTCTCCCCAGGCAAAGCTCATCCCCGGCGCCTTCATTTGCAAAGCGAACCGCCGCCCGGTCCTTCCTCCGCGTCATGGCAAGAGAAAGGACATAAGGCCCTTTCTCCTGGTCCAGCCAGCCCTCCGCAAGCTCCGCCAAAATCTCCCTGCGCTCCCCCGGCCAAAACCTGCGGGGATCAGCCTCCATCTCCAGCCGCCTTACGTTTCCCTCCTGATCCCGCAGAAGAAGCGCCAGCTCCCCTTCCTGATAAAAGCAGGCGAAGCCCGTGTTTTCCACTACAATTTTCAGCCAAAGACCGGCTTTTTTCATCAGACCGGCCTCCCGCACCACAAAGCGGTATCCCAGCCGTTTCCCGATATACTGATATCCGCTCTCTCCCTGATACCGGGTCTGTTTCCACCGCTCCAGAATCCGGGGATCATAGAGGCCGTTCAGATAGGTCAGATGCAGCCGGGAAAACCGCTCCGCCACCTGCTCCATGCCAGAAGGCTTCCCTCCGCCGACCGTCTCCCCTCCGTTGGGCACATACCGGCACAGCCGGTCCTGAAAATCCAGCTCCTGACGGGCGCTGTCCTTCTGCCAGGTTCCCAGATCCGTGTCCGATCCCAGCAGCCCGTCGTTAAACAGTCCCAGGCGTAAAGAGCGCGCCTTCTCCTCGAGCTCCCTTTCCTCCCACCGGTCAGAAAAGCCTGCCAGCTCCCTCCACTGAGAAGGTCGCCGCACCGCCAGAAAACAGCTCTCAGGCGCGGCCTGCCTCATGGAGGACCAGAGCTCCGCCATGGATCGCGGAGTCAGAAAGCGGGAACCGTGCATTTCTCCCCAGCTTCCCACAAACAGGCCCTGAAGCCCGTAAAGCAGCTGCTCATACCGGGAAAGCAGCTCCGACAGCTGACCTATATGGGTCTGAATCAGCTTCAGAGAGGAGGGCTCCCGCAGCATCCCCTCCCCCGAGCGGTCATACACAAAGCGGAGCAGCAGCTCCTTTCCCCACTCTTCAAACAGCGCAAGCCCTTCCTCAATTTGGGCAAGAGCCACTTCATCCAGAGGTCTCTCCCGGTAGGCGCCCAGGTCGATGAGCAGCAGAGCCAGCCTCTCTTCCCCGGCCAGATCTCCGTACCACTCCTCTTTCACAAAGCCCTCTCCGGCGCAGAGAGTATACATACGGTACCATCCCCGCCCGGGATTGGGAATATCCTCCAGAGCTTCCTCTCCCACCTGAGATTGAAAGCGCCATTTATTCCTGTAAAATTTCAGCATACTTCTCCGCTGCCCCCTGATTCCATTTCAGCACCCTGATTCTGAACTCCGCGGCAAGAATGCTGAGAGAATTTCTGATCATGTACACCACCGGCTTCAGCCCGGAATGCATGCTGATGCCGGCCGTCCTTGCGTGCATGACTGCGGGCACCTCCCGGACGCGGAAGCCCAGCAGCAGCATCTGCGTAATCATGTTGGCGTCCGGGTATCTGTCGTCAAAATTACCGAACTGAGAGTAAAACAGCATGGCTCTGCGGCTTAAGCCCTGCAGCCCTGTGGTCGGGTCATGAATGACCTTCCCGGTTCCCAGGCGGATCAGCAGGTTGAAAAAGGAATAGGCAATTCTTTTCGCCCGGGACACCGGAAAGGGCGCGCTTCCCTCCATAAACCGGGCACCCAGCACAATATCCGGCAGATTGCCGTCCTCATCCGGCGTGAGCAGCTCCCGGTAGAGCACCGGAACGTTGCACACGTCGTGCTGCCCGTCCGCGTCCATCTGAATCACATAGGAGTATCCTCTTCTAACCGCGTACTTATAGCCCAGACGAATTCCTCCGCCATAACCAAGGTTATAGATATGGGTCGCCATGACAACCTGATGATGCTTCTTCACCAGCAAATTGGTTTTGTCCGTAGAATGGTCATTCATCACCAGAATATCGGCAAAGGCCTGAATTTCCGGAGTCTCCAGCCCCTCCAGGACCTTCTCGATATTCTGCTCCTCATTGTACGCCGGTATAATGATCAGAACCTCTTTTTTACTCATCCATTTTCACCCCACATACAGCAATTCCAGCAATAACTGAATATCTCCCTCATAATCCTGCTGCCGCATCCTTGCCCTCTGCCCGTAGGTGCGGGCCTCCTGCGGATGGCCGATCAGAAAGCAAAGCGCCTCCTTCATGGCCTCAGGCGTAAAATCACACAGCAGTCCGTCCACGCCGTTTTGTATCTGCTCCCGGTTGCCGCTGCAGTCCGAGGCTGCGATGGGCTTCCCCAGAATCTGCGCCTCCTGCACTGCAATGCTCTTTCCCTCAAACCGGGTGAAATGAGCATAGACGTCCGCCTGAGCGTAATAAGGATAGGGGTTTTCCACCGCGCCGCACAGAAGGAAATCCTGTTGAAGCCCCTCTCTCTCTATCTGCGCCTCCAGCTCCTTACGCTGTTCTCCCTCTCCCAGCACATACCACCGGGCTCTGACTCCGGCCTCCTTTAAAAGCTTCATGGCCTGAATGGCCACATCATATCCCTTTTGATACACCAGCCTTCCCACCGTCAGAATCCGGATTCCGTCATACTCATCCGAAAAGCCTCCCGGCAGACAGGCCAGGTCGTGAATCCTCTTCTCATCCAGCAGATTGTGAAAAACCATTGTTTTCTCCCGGCACTCCGGATACACCTCCAGAAACGCTTCCGAGACCTCCCCTGACACGGTGAAAATCCTGTCAAAGCGCAGATAACAGTCATGGTCCAGCGCCCGGGTATATCCCGCCTGCTGGTAATCCACATGGATGAAAGCCGCTTTTTTACGCGCCTTCACATGATCCGCCGCATAATAGGCGGAACCACCCTCCAGAAAGGAAACCGCCAGATCATATTCCTCCTCAAAAAAGTCCGCGCCGTCGGAAAGCACCCGCCAGAGCAGCTTGTCTGTCCGCACTTTGCCCTTTTTCAGCATCCGAAATCCATTAGAAAAAAGTCCCGGCAGATTTTTGATGATCGCTCCATGATGAAGGGATGCGGCAATCACCTTCCTGCGAAGATGCTTCCTCCCCTCCGCGGAAAGCACAGGCACGTCGGAATACTCCCGGTTCAGAAGAGCCACCTCCTCTGGCAGCTCTTCCTTAAGCTCCCCCTGGGACGTCAGCACATACAGATCCAGACTCAGCTGACAGTCCTCCCGCTGATTC
>JAJQID010000032.1 GCA_021199405.1 Lachnospiraceae bacterium | reverse complement strand
CCTGGAACTGGCCTGCTGGCCGGGCGGCAAGGCGGAGCGCCGCTACGCAGGCGTCTCTCATCTGAACGTGGATGAAATGACAGATGAAAAGGTCGCCTATGTGAAAAATTATCTCGCGGAGAAAAACATGGAGCTGTCAGCTCTGGCGTTTTACCCCAATACATTGGATCATGACCTGGAAAAAAGAGCGTTTCAGATCGCTCATTTAAAGAAGGTGATCGCCGCCGCGGCAAAGCTGGGCGTATCCACGGTGACCACGTTCATCGGGCGCGATCAGTATAAGACGGTGGAGGATAATCTGAAGATTGTGGCTGAAGAATGGCCGCCCATACTGGAGTACGCGCAGAGTCTGGGCGTGCGTATCGCCATCGAAAACTGTCCGATGCTGTTTGGGCCGGATCAGTGGCCGGGCGGACAGAATCTGATGACGACCCCTGTGATCTGGAGGGAGGTCTTCCGTCTTCTTCCCTACGATAATCTGGGTATTAACTATGATCCATCCCATTTTGTCTGGCAGATGGTGGATTATATCCAGCCTTTGTATGAATTTAAGGATAAGATTTTCCACGTCCACTTTAAGGACATCAAGCTTTATCCTGAAAAGCTGAGAGAAGCCGGGACCATGTCGTATCCCTTAAGCTACATGAGTCCCAAGCTTCCCGGCCTTGGAGATGTGGACTGGGGGAAATTTATTTCAGCCCTGACGGATATCGGATACGACGGATATGCCTGTGTGGAGGTGGAAGACAGGGCCTTCGAGGGGAGCTTTGAGAAGGTGGTGGACAGTCTGGTGCTGTCCAAAAAGTATATCAGCCAGTTCATGGTTTACTGACGGGTGAGAATACAGAAGGGAGGCTTTCTTGAGGCTGCCAAAACTGACAAAATTTTTTGTGCTGACCAATGTGTGGGGATCGATCATCATGAGCATTGTTCTCAGTATGCTGATGCCGATTCTCAACGGAAGGTCGCTGACATTAAACGGATTTTGCACCGGCTTTGTGGTGTCGTTCTTCACCAGCCTGGCACTGAAGCTGTTTACGCCGCTCATTCCCTTAAGCGGAAAGCTGGCGGACTGGTCCGGGGCTCCGAAGGGCACCAATGCCAGCCAGCTGGTTTCCACGCTTCTGATGGCCGCGTGCATGGCGACGATTATGAGTCTGATCATGACATTGTGGGGACTGAGGAATGCGCCGGATATTTCCCAGATCTGGCTTTCCAGTTGGATCAGGGCGTGGCCCTATGCGGTGATAGTAGTCTATATTATGGTGAATATCAGCCTGTGGACCGGAAACCCGTTAGTGGAAAAGCTGCTGGGAGGAAGAGACCGGTAAATTCCGGACACTGCCATGAAGCGTAAGGAAAGGAGGAAAAAGGAAAAAGAAAAGAAGAAGACAACAGATGAGCAACAGTAATTGATTATCAGCAGTAAAACCGGCCAAAGGCCGGAAAAGTAAAATCAACAGGAGGGTAAAAATGAAAAAGCTAACTGCCATGTTACTGGCAATGGTTATGGTGATATCTCTGGTCGCGTGCTCCAGCTCCAGTTCCAGCACGAGCTCCAGTTCTGAGGAAAGCTCTTCTCAGACGGAAACTGAGCAGGAGACAGCAGAGGCAGAGGAAACTGAGACGGCCGGGGAAAGCACTGAGACGGCTGAAGAGTGGGAGCCTGTCAATACTTATAAGATCGGCATGAATTGCTGGGGAGCCAGCGCTTATGCCATGCTGGCTATCGCAAATAATGAAACATACGTAATTGAAGCCTTTGGAAATGAGACGGATCTTCTTTACGATAATTTCTCTATTGAGACACTGATGCAGGATCTGGAAAATCTGATCGCCGACGGCGTAGACGGTCTGATCATCTGGTGCCCGTCTTCCGGTATGTTTGAAAGAATTTCCCAGATGTGTGAGGAGGCGGAGGTGCCGTTCGTACTGGTGGAGAAGCTTCCTACTGACGATGTCTATGATACATTGCAGGCAAACCCCTACTTCGTGGGCGCCATTACCCCGGAGAACGCGTCTTTGGGAGCACAGGCGGCGGAATATGCGCTGGAGCAGGGCTATACCACTGCCATCCTGACCGGCTCTCAGGAAGGAGATGCCTCTGACGGACCCCGTGCAGACGCATTTGTGGAGACCTTTGAGGCGGGAGGAGGAACAATCCTCGCCAACCTTCATTCTGACAGCGCGGACGATGCGGTAACTCAGATTCAGGATGCTCTGGCGGCCTGCGGCTATGACTGCGATATTATTTACGGCGTTGGTTCTTCCTTCGCGGCATCCGCTCTTACAGCGATTGATAACCTGCAGCTGGATATCCCGATTGTCACATCCGGTATTGAGCAGTCTTCACTGGAAGGTCTGGAGGACGGCTCTTATAAAATGGTAAATGGCGATTACTATGTATCTGCTGTTTTCGGAACCATTCTGCTTCAGAATTATCTGGATGGAACACCCATTACCAATGAAGACGGCAGCAAGCTCTGGATTGATGATATTCAGCCCTTCACCGTTCCCATGGAGGCAATCGGCCTGCTTCAGGAATTCTTCCTGGATCAGAACTGCTATACGGATGATGAGCTGCGGCAGATGAGCGGTCTGTATAATCCGGATTTCGGCTATGATGAGTTTATGGACGCCATGTACAGCTACTCTCTGGAGGAACGCCTGCTCGCCAGATATGAGGAAGGCGCAGTGACAGCAGAAGAACTGGAAGCTGCGGGCATCAGCGTCAACTGAGCTTTAGTGAAACAGTCTGTGTTATAAAATGGTTTTAAAAATGTAATTCTGGGCCGGCGCCTTACCGCAGTGGCTGATCGGATGTCCCATCTTCCCGGCGGTGGCGCCGCCCATTTTTATGAAATGGAGGAAAAAACCTATGAATGCAGGAGAAAAAAAGCCCATATATCAGAGCAGGTTATTTAAACAGCTTCTTGTCATTGGGTTTTTGGCTCTGTTTTATATCATTTCCAACGCTCTGGTGGGCGGGAAAATCTTTACATGGATCAACATTCGTTCCGTTCTGATGACTTCCGTGTTTTCGGCAATCGTTGCCATTGGCCTGACATTTAACAATGCGGCGGGCGTGGTGGATCTGTCTGTGGGAGCGTCCATTATTCTGGCATGCTCCTTCAGTTCAGTAGCGGTACAGGATCTGAATATGGGATACGCGGGGCTGATCATTGTCAGTATTGTGGTCTGCGTACTCTGTGAGATGGTTACCTACAGCCTGATCGTTTTTCTGAAATTGCCTGCCTGGATTGCCGGATTGTGCATGGCGATGATTTATGAGGCAATCGCTACAGTGTACATGCTTGGCCGGATTGATGTCAGCGGTACATCCATCATTTACCTGAAGGTCTGCCGTGCTCTGGGAAGGTTCCCCGGCATTCTGATTGTGGCGGTGGTTGTTCTGGTGATCGGATATTTTCTGTACAACAGGACGTCCTTTGTCATGAATATCCGTGCCATGGGGAGCGATCCTTCTGTAGCTGAAACGGTGGGCATCAACAGAGTAAAGACCATGTTTACGACGGCGCTTCTGTCCGGCTGTATGTTCGGGATAGCGGCCGCTGTGCAGTTAAGCTATATTGGTCAGATTACGCCTCAAAGCGGGCTGGGAAGTCTTTCGACGATTTTCAAACCGCTGGCGACGACTCTGTTAGCCGGATCCTTTTCCGGTATTTTCAATCGAATTGTCGGCGTTGGTATTTCCGCGTTCTTTATTGCATCGTTATTTAATGTAATGACCATGATGGGTGTGCCATCCGGAACCGGCCAGGAGATTACCCTGGGACTGAGTGTTATTCTCTGCGGCGCACTCTCCAACATGGGAAATCAGAAGGTGGTGAAATGATGGAAGAACAGATTCTGAGAATTGAGGATGAATGCAAATATTTTGGCCGGACAAAAGCGAACAATCATATCAGCCTGTCCATCAGCAGAGGCAGCATCCATGGCCTGGCCGGGGAGAACGGCTCCGGCAAGTCCACTCTGGCGTCTGTGATCTGTGGAATCTATCACAGGGATTCCGGGGAAATTTATAAGGATGGGGAGCCTTACGATGCCAAAACACCGCAGGACGCCTATCATCACCGTATTGCCATGGTGGTGCAGGAGCTGGGTGTGATTTCCGACCTTTCCGGTGTGGTCAATATGTATCTGGGCAGGATGGAACCGTATACGGTCGGAGGAATGATCAATTTCAGGAAGATGGAAGCGGACGCGAACGAGGTTTTTGACAAATGGCATCTGACCAGGGTGCCGCTGAAATGTCCGGCTGCGGAGCTGTCTATTGAACAGCGCAAGATCCTGGAGCTGGCAAGGGCCCTGGTGGTCGACCCTGATCTTTTGATCCTGGATGAGATGTCTCAGGCACTGTCGAAGGACAGCAGGGATACTCTGTATGATTTTATGAAGTACTTTGTACAGCAGGGACGGTCCATTCTGATGATTACCCACGATCTGGAGGAGATGCTGGAGCAGTGCGATACGGTTTCTGTCCTGCGGGACGGCGAGATGGTCTGCACGAAGGCTGTATCAGAGGTGAACCTTGAGGAGCTCAAGCGTCTGATGATCGGAAGACAGGTGTCCGGGGATTACTACCGAAATGACAGCGACGAGGATTACATGGATGAGGTGGTACTGGACGTTCAGCACCTGACAACCAATGACGGAATGGTTCAGGATGTGACCTTCCAGCTGCACAGGGGAGAGATCCTGGCAGTGTGCGGCTTAAGCGACGCGGGGATTCATGATCTGGGAAAGGCTCTGTTTGGGCTTGGAGGGCAGCATACCGGTGAAATCACCGCGGTGGCGGCGAATATGAAAATCAGAAATTCAGGAGATATGATCAAAGCGGGCGGTGCATATCTGTCCAAGGACAGAGACGCTGATGGCCTGATGCTGGACACCAGCATCCGCGATAATCTGGCGGTTCCTTCAGCGGGGCTTCTGGCCAAAGGACCGTTTTTCCTGAATCCGGCGGCGGTCAGCCGGTTCGCAGACCGGATATCCGACCGGTTTGAAATCAAGGCCAGAAGCACCCGGCAGGCGGTAAGAAGGCTCAGCGGCGGCAATAAGCAGAAGGTGAACCTGGGACGGTGGCTTGCCAAGGATCTGGATTTTATTATTCTGGACTGCCCTACCAGGGGAGTGGATATCGGAGTAAAAGCATACATCTATGAGATTCTGAAGGAGTCAAAGAAGAAGGGGCTGGCGGTGCTGATGATCTGCGATGAGCTGACGGAGGCAACGGGAATGGCGGATCGGATGATTGTAATGAGAGAGCACGCCATGAGCGGGATCTTAAGCCGCGCCACGGACTTCAACGACGAAAAGATTGCCGAGGTAATGCTATGAAAAAAGAGATGAAGAAGAGAATTGAAAAAATTGACATCAACGATATTATGCCGGTATTCATTCTGCTGGCGATCATAGTGGTGTTCGGCATCGCAACGAAGGGGGCACTTTTTACCCTTTCCAATCTGCAGGATATATTCAATCAGTCTGTCGTCACCCTGATGGCGGGCCTGGGCATGATTTTTGTGGTATCCATGGGCGGCACGGATATTTCTCATGGGTCGCTTGTGTCCGTCATCTGCGCACTACTGTGCATTTCCGCAAATCAGTTCGGAGCCTGGTCAGTGTTTCCGACGGCGATTTTGGTAGGAATGTGCTCCGGCCTGTTTATCGGTATCTGCAACGCCATATTCAAGGTGAATTCATTTATGCTGACGCTGTCCATGCTGATCGCGTACAGAGCGCTGAGCAACCTGCTTCTTCGGGATAATCAGTACTTCTTCCCTTCAGAGCTTGATTTTGTCAACAGCCTGCTTTTCAAGGTGGTTGCTGTTGTTGTCCTGGTTGTCCTGCTGGGTTACCTGCTCATGTATACTCCCTTCGGCTCCTATCTGAAAGCCATCGGGGAGAATGAAATGGCGGCAATTCATACGGGAATCAATGTAAAGAAAATCAAGATCATGGCGTTTGTGATCTCCGGCGCGATGGCCGGTGTGGCCGCTATCTTCAATATGGCCAGAATCGGCGGTACAGCCACAACCATGGGATCTGGTCTGGAAATGAGAGCGCTGCTTGCCATGTATCTGTGCGTAGTCCCTGTTCATGGCGGATATCGCACAAAGATACATAAGCTGATCATCGGAGCTCCCACAGTTATGTTGCTGGAGAAGAGCCTGGTATTGTGCGGCTTTTCCGGAGGGTATGTGCAGCTGATCAAGGGACTGATTTTGCTGGTTGCCGTTGTTGTCTCCAATAATGTCTCCGGGGAGGACCGGAAGCGGATTGGGAAAAAGAGGCAGGCGGTTCAGGCGAAATCCGGTGAAATTTGATGCGCAAAGGAGAAACGGAAAATGATTGAGAAAACTGTCAGGGTATTGCTGGTCAGCGGAAGAGTGATCGGGGAGCAGTATTATCCCGCAGATAACGAGAGAATCCGCAGAATACTGGAATCAACCGGAAAATTTGAGGTCAAGGTCACGGAGGAATTTAACGGAAGTACGGCCAGAACGCTGGAAGACTATGATGTGATTTTCCTGAATTATGATGGACGGGGAAGAGAACGCGCCATGGAAGCAGGGGAATACAGTGATGTGGAGGAATGCTACGGAGCATACGAGAGGTGGGATCCGGAGACGGAGAAGGTCTTTTTTGATTTCGTCAGGAACGGAGGCGGTGTGTACGTTCACCATACCTCTGTCGACCTGGCGGAGGATCTGCCGGAGGAATACTATCAGCTGATGGGCATTTTGAACAGAAAAGGGAGAAGGAAGCAGCTGAATGTTCCGGATGGTCTTGTCATTCGGTTTGCCGAAGATACGCCCTTTGGAAGGGATTTGCCCACAGAATTTCAGGTGCTTGAGGAGGACTTCTGGTCCAACATTGCCCTGGATCCGGCCTCAGAGGCGGAGGTGGTCGTGTCGGCTTATGACTCTGCTGCGCCCTGGCGGGAGATCTGGGACAGGATCCCGGAGCAGGAAAAGGAAAAACTGGGGGCGCAAAGACCGGAGGAGCTTGAGAATATCGACCGGTGGCAGCCGGTGGTGTGGACAAACAGATATGGGAAGGGAAGAGTGTTTGTCTGTGAACCGGGAAAGGATTATGAGACCTTCAATCGTCTGCCTTATGTGACTCTTTTATGCAGGGGCGTGGAATGGGCGGCTTCGGGCAGTGTTACATTAAATCCCCCGGATACCACATCCGGGAACAGGAAATTCCGTCCCTGGCCCTATTATGATCAGCTCCCGGAAGCAACCAAGACTTTTAAGGACATTATTTCCAATTATCTTTGAGTAGAGACGGAGGACAAATACATGAGCAAGGCAAAAATCAGAGTTTTGTTGATCAGCGGAAGAGTGCTCGGGGAGCATTACTATCCTCTGGATAACGAGAGAATTCGAAGATTATTGGAATCAACCGGAAGATTTGAAGTAAAGGTAACGGAGGAGTTTAACGGTTGTACGGCCAGGACGCTGCGTGGATATGATCTGGTATTTGTGAACTATGACGGCGCCGCCACCAGGCTGCGCACACCGGAGGCTTATGACCTTCCCTATGTGAGATGGGAGGCGGAAACGGAGCAGGTTCTGTTAGAGTATGTCAGGCAGGGCGGCGGGATGTACGCCCACCACAGTACGCTGACCTGGGCGGACGATATGCCGGAGGAGTTTTTTGCCTGCTGGGGGATTACCCGCTCCAGAAGGCGCTGGGAGCCTTTTATGAGAAACGGATATCCCGGCGGGGACAATGGCTTTGATTTTAAATTTACGGAGGAAAACGAGTTTACCAGAGAACTTCCGGACCATATCCGGGTAGTGAGAGAGGATCTGTATTCCAATTATGTGCTGGATCCGGACGCACAGGTGAAGCTGCTGGCTACAGCGTACGTCTCCAGCGAACCATGGAAAAAGAACTGGGATAAGATCAATCCCAGAATGCTGAAAAATTTCGGCGCAGGAGATTCGCCGGTTGAGAAGCCGGAGGATCTGACGGGTCTTGACGGAGAACAGCCGATGGCATGGATCAACCGATATGGAGAGGGCAGGGTGTTTGCCTGCAC
Organism: Lachnospiraceae bacterium; assembly: GCA_021199405.1. GTDB lineage: Bacteria > Bacillota > Clostridia > Lachnospirales > Lachnospiraceae > RGIG6307. Next base: position 2,343 of record JAJQID010000032.1, on the reverse strand, counting down.
AATCGGTAATGATTATGAGACCTGGAACAGAATCCCGTATATTGTCTTTCTGCTTCGCGGGATTGAATGGGCGGCCACCGGAGAGATTACCATTGATCCCCCCGATCTGTCCGGAGCGGGCCGTTTCCGTCCGTGGCCGTATTACGACAATCTTCCGGACAACTGTAAAACATACAGGGACGTCAGTTCCCTTTATCTGTAAGAAATTGTCGCAAAACGGACATGTCCGTTGATGCTGACATCACTATGCATAAAAGCCGATTGCTCCGCAATCGCTGCCTGCATTCGCAATTCGCTCATTTTCCTTCGGAAAATGGCTACTTGCTCATACAGGTCAGGTTCTCTAATATCCGCTCAGCTGTGCAAGCGAGCTTGCCCATCTGATCGTCTATTGAGAACACTTTTATAGTAAATAAAGGAGGATAAAAATGAGAACACTTACACGTAACGAATTTTTGAAGATTTCCGGGGCCGGAATCGGAAGCGTCGGTCTGATGACGCTGCTTACCGGGTGCGGCAGCAGCTCATCGAGCAGCAGCTCCTCGTCTGAGAGCGAGTCTTCCTCTTCATCGGAGAGCAGCGCTGAAGAGACAGTCACAGAGGAACCGGAATATGCTCTGGCGGAAAACCAGACACAGAACGGCTATAATCCGGGCAGTGGTGTCCCGGAAGGCATTCAGGAAGGCACAGTCTTAAATATCAGCTATCACGGGCAGGATTTCCCGGGACACATTACCTGGATCAACTCCCAGGATGTGGCTCTCCATGTGAATGTATTTGAGAGTCTGTTCTATTTCTATCAGGGCGATATCGACGACATCAGAGGAGGCCTGATTGAGAGCTGGGAGTGGGCGGATGACAATCTCTCCATTGTGATGCAGGTTCGACAGGGAGTGACCTTTACGGATGGAACCGTCTGTGATGCGCAGGCAATCGTTGATTCCTTTACCATGGGGGCCGCGGTTTACAATTCCGGCTGTTTTACCAACATTGAGAGCATGGAAGCTACCGGGGAATATGAGCTGACATTTGTTTTCAACAACTATTACGCAAACTTTATGCAGAAGTTCGCCGGCAACGACTGTCCGGTTGTTTCACCTACCGCCATGGAGACCTATGGGCCGGAGTCCAATGACGCGGCCATCGGGACAGGTCCTTACTATATTGACAACTATGTGTCCGGTGAGATTCTGACTCTGAAAGCCAACGCCAATTATTATCTGGATGAGAAGATGCCCCACATTGAGACGATCAATTTCTATGTGCTGCCAAATGAGGAAACACAGAACGCGGCGTATATCAGCGGGGAAATTGATTATCTCAAGACCAACGTGCTGGAACAGGTTTACGCAGTGGAGGATGCGGGTCTGGGAGATACGGTTTACTACAAGGACGCTCCGAACCAAACCTGGATGTTCAATATGACGCTGGAGGTCTTCCAGAGTGAAAAGGTCCGCGAGGCGTTAGTCAAGATGGTGGACTGGGAGGCGGTCAACGAGATCTGCTTTGACGGTACAAACGAGCTGGCCACCGGCCTGTTCGCGGAAACCAGCCCGCTTTACTTTGACAGTACGGATTACTACTATTATGATCCCGAGGAGGCTCTGCAGATTCTGGAGGAAGAGGGTGTGAGTCCCTCAGATATCAGCTTTACCATCCTCTCCGCGACCTCTTATCTGAATGTGGCGACAGCTCTTCAGTCACAGTTCGCGGAGTACGGAATCGATGTTTCCATCGAGGAGACGGAGTCTTCCGCCACATCCTCCCGCCTTGGCAGCGGCGACTTTGAGGTGGTAAATACCAACTGTGCTCATGGCGAGGCCAACCCCTGGCTGTACTATCAGCTGAATTTCCAGGCGTATACGGTAAATCATGCTTGGGATGCCAGTATCGCAGACCCGGAGGTCTATGCGGAATGCAAGGCTTTGTATGCGCAGGCGATTGTCTGCGAGACCTATGAGGAAATGTGCGAGGTAGGAACACAGATTACGGAGCTTCTGACAGAGCATTACATGTATCTGGGAGGGTATCATCCCTATGAATATTACATTCTCGCGGACCATGTGAAGAATGTAGTCGCCACGTCCGGCATGGGCTGGCCTGAGCTGTGTTACTCATACATCGAATACGATGACTGACGCTCGAAGCTTTTCCCCGGGGAGGGAAGTTATCAGTTACTGATTGACAAGGGGCTGCCGTATGATCCTGGTGAGAACGTGAATACGGCAGCCCTGATTAAATACAGGGGGAATATCGGTCGGTATACAGAGAGATAAGAAAAGGAGGTGCCTGAATTGCTTAAGTATACGATAAAGCTCATTTTACTGGTTCCTGTCATCCTTG
>JAJQID010000130.1 GCA_021199405.1 Lachnospiraceae bacterium | reverse complement strand
CCCCGAACCACTTCTTCCTCCTGAGGCTGCGATTCTGTTGTAATCCGGCCGTTTGCGTCAATAATGGCGGAGATCCCGGTATTGGCGCCCCGCACGATATAACGGCCGTTCTCTACCGAGCGGAGTACGGAGTGCGCCAGCAGTTTGTATATGCCGTAGGAGTTATCGAACCAGGTATCGTTGGAGAGCAGGGCCAGGAGCTCGGCGCCGTCCCTGACAGACGAAAGAGCCGGTTCTTCATAGAGCGAATCAAAGCAGACGAGTCCCCCCGTCATTCCGAAATCAGTGGAAAACAAATTGCTGTCAGTCCCTGGTGTGAGCGACGACCCCAGCAGGTTGATTTCATCCAGAACAGGGAACACAGATTTCAGGAAATTCTCCATCGGCAGATATTCGCCGAAAGGAACCAGTTTGCGCTTGAAATAGGGTTGGCTGCTTACAGTGCCGTCCGGATAGAAGGCGTAAATCGCGTTATATATATTATCTGACTCATCCTGATAGAGGGCGCCGACAAGGATGACCGCACCGCTCTCCATGGAAGCGCTTTGAATCATCAGGTTCGGCTCCGCATATTTGTTCAAATAAAATGGAAGGCAGCCCTCGGTCCAGACAACCAGATCCGTTTCTCCATCCTTTGAAACATCTTCTGTCATATTCAAATAATGCTCCAGCAAAAGAAAGTTGCTGTTCCCCTCCCATTTTTCGGAAGAGGAAACATTCCCCTGGACGATTGCAACAGAAATCGTCTCAGATGACTCGTGTTCCGTGTTCAAAGCAGCCAGTCCGTATATCAGATTCCCCGCGAAAAGAACGGCGGCACACAGAAGAGGGCATACCTTCCGGACATCCCTGCGTTCATGCACTGACGCATGGGGTGCACTTCGCGCAATACAGGACAGCTTCCCGCGTTTTCCGGATGCCATATCCTCTGAGAAAAAACACGAGTAGAGAAAGAGCGCCAGAAGAGCGTTGAACAGCACCATGATAAAACTGACAAAATACGAACCCAGCAAGGACGCGCTCTGTATCAGCGGCGTCAGCCGATACTGGGTCGCCGTGAGCCTGACCCACGGCATCCCCAGCCATGTCTGCGACTGGCACCACTCGGCGAGCACCCACAGGGCGGCGATGGAAAGCGGCTGCATCATTGACCGGCGTCCCCATGCCCTCTGTTTCCGCAGGAGCCTCAGCACGCGCGGAAGGAATCCATGAGGCAGGCTGTAGAATATGGTTGCTCCAAATTGACCGAGCAAAATGATAAATACGGAGCCCGGCAGGCCGATGCCGGCAACATCCATGGGATAAAGTGCGTAGAGAAAAGAAGCCAGAGGAACACAATAGCCGTATCCAAACAGAAATCCCGTCCGAAACAGATGCCGCTTCCCACTTTCCGGGTCAGTATATTGATACAGGGTTATAAAATAGGGAATCAGGGATATCCACGCAAGCCACGCTATCTGGGAGTACATGGCGGCGGCGGCCGTAACCATCCCGGAAATCACAGCCCATAAAGTGCCCGGTTTTAGTATCTTTTTCCATGAAAATTGAATTCGTTTCAAAGGCATATCGGTTCCTGTCTATCCTTTTATTCCATGAATTCTCCTGTCCTGCCGCAAAAGACGCCGGAGAAGAGATTTTCAAAAATGTTATCTTCCTGCACCCTGTCTCAATCATGTGTATTATAATTCATCCCGCTCATTTTGGGAAGAACCATATTAAAGTGGTTTTCCACAATCGGCGCTGGGGATAACAGTGCTATCCTGCATCGGTTATTTATCCCATAACGTTGAACCGCGGCGACTGTTTTTGCACCTGCTAAAACACAGAATTTTCACAGGCCCAACAAATTTTCATCCCATTTATTCTATAATCTGATGATACAGGGTCGAAAGGTCAGTAACGGAACACCAGCGTTCCGATTACTGACTTTACGACCCGCCAAATCATGCCTTTTTGCATAATCTGTCAATGAGGAATTGTGAAAATAATACAGGAGGAATCAGGACGTGAAGTTAAAAGAGTTCTGCGGCAGGCATAAAAAAAGAATAATCATAACGGTTATATCAGCTGTGGTGGTTCTGGGAATTGCCGGCGGTACAGTTTATTATTTCCTGCTTCGGGATACGGGGGGTGCAGACGCGTCCTTTGCTTCTATGGGAGCAGGAATTTCCATGAGCGCGGGAGGAAACAGTGTGACCAGCCTGGATTTGTCCAATGCTGTCACAGCCTCTGGGGTTACCAGCGTGGGTATGACCCAGGAAATCTGGGAGGTGGAGAACCTGAGCAACATCCTTTATGTGGAAGAGGTCTATCTTTCCTCCGGGGACGAGGTGGCGGAGGGAGATCTGGTTCTGAAGCTGTCGGAGGATTCTGTGGAGGAGGCCAGAGAAGCACTGGAGACAGTGCTCAGGGAAGCGGAGCTGGCCTACCGCACCGGCGTCATTGAGTATGAGCAGAGTCTGATTACAGCGGAATATGACAGAGATTTGGCGCTGGCAAACGCAGAATATGCACAGACCACCTATGACAATACGGTAGCCAATCTGACCTCCAGTGTGGAGAGGGCACAGGAGGCGCTGGACGAGGTGGAGGAGCAGATCGCGGAGTATGAGGAGCTGATCGCCAGCGGGGATTATTACAGCTATTATCAGGTGGGGGAGCTGAAAGCGCTTTATGATGATAACCGTGCCCTGCTGACCCAGCTGGTGGAGGAGCTGGGCGTGGAATGGTCCCAGGTGACCGGGAGCGGAAGCAGTGGAGGAAGCATGGGCAGTTCGGGCGGTACCTCTTCCGACAAAGTGATGGTCTGCCAGGAGCTGTATGCGGTGCTGGAGCAGAATGAGAAGGACTATGAGGAGGCTCTGGCGAATTACGAGGATGCGGTGGCAAACGCGGAGCTGAATTTACAGAGCCTGCAGCTGTCTCTGAGCTCTTTGAAGGAGGAACTGGCTCAGGCTCAGGAAAATTATGACACTCAGGTGCTGCAGGCGCAGCTGACCCTGGAGAGCATGCAGACCAGTGCCGAGCGGGCGGAAAGTGATTACGAGACTGCGGTGGAGGCGGCAGAGTCGGAGTACGAAAGTCTGCTGGACGATTATGAGGACGCGCAGGAAAATCTGGAGCTTTTTGAGAGTACAGTGGGAGACGGCTATTACTGGGCTCAGGGCAGCGGTTCCGTACTGTCGGTGGCGCTCAGGGCGAATCAGTATCTGAGCAGCGACAGCACCGTCTTTATTTACAGTAATATGGATGAAATGACGGTGACCGTGTCCGTGGATCAGGCAGATATCGCTTCTGTCAGTGTGGGAGAGTCTGTCTATGTGCAGTCCTCTGAGAGCGGGATATACAGCGGCACCGTGACCAGCATCAATCCTGTTTCCAGCTCCAGCAGCCGGGCCAGTGTTACCTACGAGGTGACTGTCACACTGACGGGAGATGCACAGAATTTGTCTGCCAATGAGACGGTGAGCGTGATTTTCGGACTGGATCTGACAGAAACGGGAGATATTACGAATGGCGTGGATGGAACCGATGGAGTGTCCGCGGCAGATGGAACGGAAGCAACGGATGGAATGGGAGAGGTCGATGGAGTGCCTGAGACCGATGGAATGGAAGCAGAGGATGCAGCGGATGATATAGAAGCTGCAGACGGCACGGATGAAATCGGAGAAGGAGGGCAGCAGCAATGAAAAAAAAGAGGTCAAAAAAGAAAACGCTGAGACTTGCTGCCGTCCTTGTTGTGATACTGGCGCTGGTCGTCGGAGCCTGCTATACCGTTCTGATCGCTCCCTACCTTTCCCAGGAACAGTGGGTATACATAGAAACAGAGGTGGTACGGGGCAATCTGACAGTGGGTGTGGAGGAGAGCGGCTCCCTGGAGTATGGAATCAGTACCATCAACTATGACCTGGATTTATCCGTGACCGCCAGTGATGACGACGATGATGACGACGATGAGGAGACCGTAGAGAAATATCTGAAGGTGGAGGAGGTCTACGTGGCCTCCGGTCAGCGGATCGAGGAGGGCGATTCCATTCTGAAATTCACGGACTCAAGCGTCAGCGATGTGAGGAAGCTTCTGGAGTCAGCCCTGGTGGACGCCCGCTCTGATTACGCGGAGGCGGAAAGCACCTATGAGCTGGCCTTGCTGGAGGCTCAGACTACCTATGAAACCAGCAAGGTGGCTCAGAGCTATGCGTCGGAGATTTATGAGTATTCCAGCAGCTCCGTCAGCGACAACATTGCTTCCATTCAGATAGAGATCTCGCAGCTGCAGGCAAAGACCGCATCTTTGGAGGAGGCGGTCACAGAAGCGCAGGAGAATTTTAACGAGTTCCTTTATGGAAGTGAGGATGATACGGATTTTGAGTATTATGATTATTCAGCCCTGGAGGAGCTGTATCAGGCTACGCTGGCATTGGCAGAGGAGGAAGGAATAGAAAACACTGCCAATTATATGCAGATCATAGAATTATACGAATCGAAGATGAGTCAGTATAATAATATGACTTCTGCCGTGGAAAACGCCGAGGAGGCTTTGCAGAACAATCTGGACCAGATTGAAGAGCTGCAGGAGCAACTGGCTCAGGCTCAGGCAGAGGAGTCTGTCGGTCAGCTGCAGGCCAGTCAGACCTACGAGGAAAGCCTGCTGGAGGGAGAATACGCCCAGACGACCTACAATGCGGCGGTAGAGGAGTTGAAGGAGGATCTGGAGGAGGCAGCTCAGGAGCTGGAGGAAATTCAGAATCAGCTGACAGCCTTTGAAGAATTTGTGGGAGACGACGGTGTTATTTACGCAGATGGTTCCGGTATCATTACAGAGGTGGGATACGAGGCCGGGGATATGCTGACGACAAGCGGCGTGGTGATTTCCTATGCGCCGACGACTGACATGACCATTTCCATTGACGCTACCCAGGAGGATGTGGTGAGCATGACGGTGGGGGATACGGTGGCCATTGAGTTTACTGCTTATCCGGAGGAAAGCTACGAAGGGACCATTCTTTCCATTGACACCACCGCAACCTCCCGTTCCTCCTCCACCATCAGCTATACGGTGGTGATCGGAGTGGACGGAGAGGAAGAGGCGCTTCAGAAGCTGTACGGCGGCATGACGGCGGATATTACTTTTATTACAGACCAGAGCGAGGATACCCTCTACGTGTCCCGCAAGGCGGTGGTGACCGAGGATGGAAAATCCTGCGTCTATGTGCTTTCCGACAGCGGTGAATATGAGCTGCAGGAGGTAACTACGGGTTTAAGCAACACCTCATACATAGAGATATTGTCCGGCCTTGAGGAGGGGGACATCGTATACATCGCCAGCGCGGTCAGCAGTCTGGAGGAGGTGGAGGATACATCCTCAGATACTACATCCACAGACACTGACAGCATTGATCTGAGCAATTTCAACCTGGAAGATTTCGACATGAACGATTTCAATATGAGTGATTTTGATATGGACGGTATGCCAAGCGGCGGAATGGGAGGCGGCAGATAATGGCAGAGAAAAAGCTTCGCAAAAAAAAGAAACCTCTTTTTTCCAGGAAGGTACTGATTGGGATAGTCTGCATTGTCCTGGCGGTTATTCTGGTGGCAGCGATTGCGGTAAACAGTCTGAACAGCTCTGAAGAGGTGGCTTATCGGGAGACCACTGTGGAATACGGCAGTCTGGTAGTAGGCATCACGGAGAGCGGTTCTGTGGAAATCGGCACCCAGGACCAGGTGTTTGAGCTGGATCTGAGCGAGCTGGTGAGAGCCAGTACCTCCAGCACCTCCGGTTCCTCCGGCGGCTCGGGCGGAGGAATGGATTCGATGGGAGGCGGAGGCGGCTCAGACGTGTCCAGCGTGTTCACCCAGATTTTCAGCATGTCCGGTTCTTCCGGTTCCTCCAGCTCCAGTCTGATCGGAGATCTGACAGTAGCGGAGGTATCTGTCTCTGTGGGGCAGGAGATTTCGGTGGGTGACACCCTGTATGTACTGGAGGAGGATACGGTCACAGAGCTGCGGAAGCAGCTGGAAGAAAATGTGGAGGCCGCTCTTGCAGATCTGGAGCTGGTCTACGCGGATCAGGAATCCTCCAGGCTGAGCGCCGAATATACCCGCCAGAGCAGTATTTTATATGGATCATACGCTCAAACCGAATATGACAATACTGTCAAATCTTTGCAGGATGCAGTGACGGAGGCGGAGGAAAATCTGGCCGAAGCGCAGGAGCTTTTGGCGGAATATGAGGAGGAGCTGGCGGATGCGCAGCTGCTTTACGAGCAGGCGCAGCTGCTGGTGGACACTCTGGAATATTCTGTGGAAAATAACAGTAAGTGGGACAGCAGCTATAACGCTTATATTTATGCGACTACCTTCCAGGAATGGAAGGATGCGCAGACTTATCTGGAAGAGTGCGGGACGGAGGTGGAAAGCCTGACGGAAAAAATAGAGCAGACCCAGTCCAGCATTACCAGCTATACTCAGCAGCTGGCCAATGCCCAGAGCTCGCTGGCTACCGGTACGCTGACGGCGAAGGAAACCTACGATCTGCGTATGCTGGCCTACAATACGGCTCAGGAGACCTACGATATCGCCATTGCCTATCTGGAGGATGCCGCGGCGGAGCAGGAGGAGACCTACGCGAATGCGGAGGAGATCCTGAATTCCTTTGACACTTATATCAGCGGAAATGAAATCCTTTCCGACTATAACGGTGTGGTGACCAGCGTGGCGCTGGAGGCGGGGGATAATGTAACCACCAATACCACCCTGGTAACGCTGTATGACCTGGATGAGGTGACCATGACGGTGGCCGTGGACGAGGACGATATGACGGACATCGAGCTGGGAGGCGCGGTCAATATTTCCTTCACTGCTTACCCGGATGATATTTATCAGGGGTCGGTGACGGAGATTTCTGACGCCTACTATGACTCCAACAGCAATGTGGTCTACGACGTGACGGTAACCATCACAGGCGATGCTTCAGGACTGTTCCAGGGAATGACCGGAGATGTGACCTTCGTAACAAAGGAAAGCGAGGAAGTGCTGTATGTCTCCAACCGGGCGATCACCAGAAGCGGCACAAAATCCTACGTGAAGATGCGCGACAGCAGCGGAAACGTTACCCAGGTGGAGGTGACGACCGGCTTCTCCGACGGCGTGTATGTGGAGATCATCGACGGCCTGTCCGAGGGCGATGTAGTCCTGATCGAAAGTGTGGTGAGCGACTGATGAGAATATCCGAAATATGCAGACTGGTGTATCTGAATCTGATACAAAATAAATTTAAGGTGATTTTAACATCCATCGGTATTGTCGTGGGAAGCGCCACCATCGTGCTGGTCATTGCCATCGGCACCGGAAGCCGGGCAGAGGTGGCGGAGCAGTTTCAGAATCTGAACGCGGGAGCCATCGATGTCTCCTACGAGGGCAGCAGTTCTTCTTCAGACTCCACCACCGCTACGGTGAGCATCGGAGGAACCACCATCAGCTTTGATATGGGTGGTTTTTCCATGGACTTTGGCGGAGGCAGCGGGGGCTCCTCCAGCAGCCGCGGCAGCTCCGAGGCGGTGACTCTGACCACGGATGATATGGAGGATCTGGAGGTGTTTGTGCCGGGACTTTCCGACGCCACCATTTCCTATTCCACAACAGCCTCCGTGGAGGGCGGTGATTTAAGCTCCTCCTCCTACTATACGGTGGCCGGCGTGCTGGACAATTACGCCGAGATCAGCAACCTGACCATGGCCATCGGGAGCTTTCTGACCGAGGAAAATAATGACAATAAGGAAAAGGTCTGTGTGCTGGGTTATACCACGGCCAGGGAAATTTTCGGCAGCGCCTACGACGCCTATGATGAGACTGTGTACATAGATGACAGACCCTACACGGTGTCCGGGGTGCTCTCCGAGATGGGAACCGTGGCCTCCGGCATCAGCCCTGATACTGCAATTTTTATTCCTTACGAAACGGGAATCAAGTATATTACCGGTACCTCCATCAGTCCCACTATCACCGTCATTGCGGAGAATGTCAATGAAGTGGACACTATCGTGGAGAATATAGAGACTGTGCTGGCGGACAGCTATCCCAACTCCACTTTTTCCATTTCTGATGCGGGCAGCAAGATGGAGGCGGCGTCCTCCTCCAACACCACGCTGACATTGCTTTTGTATTCCATGTCGGCCATTGTTTTTGTAGTGGGCGGCATCGGTATCATGAATGTGCTGTTTGTGTCCGTCAAGGAGCGGACCAATGAGATCGGCATTCTGAAAGCGTTGGGCTGCTCCCGCCGGGATATCCTGTTGGAATTCCTGCTGGAGGCCAGCTGTATCAGCTTCATAGGGGCAGTGCTGGGCGTTCTTCTTGCGCTGGCTCTGACGCCGGTGGTGGAGATGTTCTCTGTGCGCGTGGATCTGTCGGTTACCGCTGTGGGGCTGGCTCTGCTGTTCGGTGTGGCCACGGGAAGTATTTTCGGTTTCTATCCGGCTTATAAGGCCTCCAGGCTGGTGCCTGTGGTGGCGCTGAATCAGGAATAGGAGGGGCAGGCTCATGAAAGAGGACAAAAATAAGAAGTCGGACGCGGCGCCAGCATCGCCTTCTCCAACCAGTGATTATGCCATCGAGGATTATATGGATGAGCTGATTCAGAGTAAAAAGCTGGAAGCCGGACCTTCCATGGCGCAAAAGAGAGGCCAGGATGAACGGGCCATGATCCGTGAGCAGGAGCGGCATGCCCAGGAGCGGCGCACAAAGAAACGCCGCAGGCGGAGAAATATTATCATCACGGTTATTGTCCTGCTGCTGGCTGCCGGTATCTGGTTTATCGGATGGGGCTACAGCCTGATTTTCAGCGCTGGTACGGACACCGGCACTGTCACCATTGAGGTAAGTGACGGTCAGGAGGTGATCTACGCGCAGCTGACCAGCGTGAAGGGAAATGAAATCACATACACCATCGCGGAGGCAGTGGATACCGCGGAGGAGGATCCGGAGACAGAGGGCGAGCTGCCGGAAGGAGCGACGGAGGGCGAGTCGCCGGAGAAATTTTCTGAAGGCGAGCTGCCGGAAGGAGCGACGGAGGGCGAGTCGCCGGAGAAATTTTCTGAAGGCGAGCTGCCGAAAGGAACGACAGACGGCGAACTGCCGGAGGAATTTTCAGAAGGCGAAATGCCGGAGGGAGCAGCAGACGACATGGAAGCTCCTGAAGAAACAGGGGAAGGAACAGAAGAGGCTGGCGACGGTCAGAGCAGCAGTGCCGCGGCTTCCTCAGCCACAGTTCTGACCGCGAAAGCCTCCTCTCTGACAGTAACATCTGCGACAGTCACCGGCACAGACAGCTATTCTGTGACCAGCCTGGGTATGGGCGGCATGAGCGGCGGAGGTGACATGGGCGGAGGAGACAGAGGAGGCTTTGGTGGAGGCGGTTCCTTCGACTTTGACAGCTTTGATTTCAGTAGTTTCGGAGACAGCTCTTCTGCAGTGACATCCTCCGCAAGCGATACCTTTACCTACGACGGCGTTACCTACAGGCTGACAGAGGAATCTGCAACCATGCAGATTCCCGTGGGCACGGATGTGACCACAAGGCTGGGCAGCGTGACCACCTTTGCAAGCCTTTCCGCGGGAGACTGTGTCGCCCTTGTGGTGCAGGAGGTGGAAGAAGAGCAGGTCATCATGGCGGTTTATATTATCGGATAGGAGAAGGAACTCATGATTACGATGAAAAATATCAATAAGGGCTATATGCTTGGCGAGGAGAAGCTGCCGATCCTGAAAAATGTCAATTTTCATGTGGACGAGGGCGAATATGTGGCCATTCTGGGTCCCTCCGGCTCCGGCAAAACCACTCTGATGAACATCATTGGCTGCATGGACGTAATGGACGGCGGAGAATATTATCTGGACGGCATGGCTATCCACGAGACGCCGGAGAATGAACTGACAGAAGTGCGAAATGAAAAAATCGGCTTTATTTTTCAGAATTATCAGCTCATCCCCACCTACAATGTGATGCAGAATATTATTATGCCCCTGCTTATGCGGGGCGAGAGCAAAAAGCAGGCGGAGGAGGAGTGCATGGATACCATTAAGCTCCTGGGACTGGATCATCGGATTGCTCATAAGCCCAGCGAGCTTTCCGGCGGGCAGAAGCAGCGTGTCTCCATCGCCAGGGCCCTGGTGGGAAAGCCTGCCATTCTTCTGGCAGACGAGCCTACCGGAGCGCTGGATCAGTCCTCCGGCAGGGATGTGCTGAAGCTCTTTGGGGAGCTGAATGAGATGGGAAACACCATTGTTATGATCACCCATGACCTGAATGTGGCAAAATCCGCCAGACGGATTGTCAAGATCGTCGATGTGCAGCTCTATGAATAAAAATGGAGCAGTAAACCGCAAAAACCCTCCAAACAGCGTATCAAAGCGCTGAAGTGAAAAGTTAACTTCCACTTTGAAAGACAGCTCCAAAAAAGTTGCAT
>JAJQID010000261.1 GCA_021199405.1 Lachnospiraceae bacterium | reverse complement strand
GCTCAGGCCATGATCTGTGAGCCGAAGCTCCTGATTGCGGATGAGCCCACCACCGCCCTGGATGTGATTGTACAGCAGCAGATTCTGGAGCTTTTGCTTGAGCTGCACCGCAAAAAGAGGGTCGCCATTCTCTTTATTTCCCATGATCTGAATGTAATCAGAAAAATCTGTCATCATGTCCTCGTCATGCACAACGGTCAGATTGTGGAGCGGGGCGAGGTGCGGCGTGTGCTGGAGCATCCGGAGCATGAATATACTAAAACGCTGGTGGCTTCCTTCCCCAAAAATCCGGGAAAGGCAACAACAGAGAGCCCGGCGCTGTCCCTGCAGCATGTGAACGTATATTATCAGGAAAAAAATAATGGCTTTTTCGGCAAAAAAGAGCACCGGAAGGTGGTAAAGGATGTGTCATTTACTGTAAGGGAAGGGGAACTGTTCGGCATCGTCGGAGAAAGCGGCTGTGGCAAATCCACGCTGGCGAAGGCCATTGTAGGACTGAATCCGGACTATGACGGGGAGATCGCATTTGGGTCAAACGGCAACACCGCCGGAATTTCCCATGATGGCAGCTCCCAAAGCTCCTCCTCCGCTGCCAATGCCCCTTTCTCCCGACCTCAGATGGTCTTTCAGGACCCCTTCAGTTCCTTAAACCCCGCCCACAAAATCGGCTGGATCATGACGGAGCCACTGAGAGTGCTGGGAATCAGAGACAAAAAGGAACAGCGCCGCCGAGTGGAGGAAATGCTCTCCGACGTGGGGCTGGACCTGTCCTTTTATGACCGCTATCCCCGGGAGCTCTCCGGCGGCCAGCGCCAGCGCGTCAGCATCGGAACCGCTCTTCTGCGCGAACCGAAGCTGCTGGTAGCCGATGAACCGGTTTCAGCTCTGGATGTGACTATTCAGTCACAAATTCTGGACCTGCTTCTGGAGCTTCACCAGAAAAAGCATCTGACCATTGTGTTTATTTCTCACGACCTGAATCTGGTGCGGCATATCTGCTCCAGAGTAGCAGTTCTATACTACGGAGAACTGGTGGAAATCGGGGATGTGGAGGAGGTATACCGGCACCCGCAGCATGAATACACCAAGAGGCTGCTGGATGCAGCTTTGTAGCTTTCAAAATCACAAGCCGACGAATCCTGTCATGTTATCCGGGATTCTATTTTCTTCAGCCTGCGACAGACCGGACAACTACTTCCGATTACCCACTTTCTGCATCAAAATCTTCTCATAAGGCTTTTCATACCCGGCATGGACGATCTGTGTCTCCACTGTTCCATCCGACCTTACCGTGAAATGATACTGGTGGTACTTTCCCTCTCTGTAGTCAAAGTCCTCCCCGTTATCCAGATAATGATCATACTCTCCTTCGCCGGGGAATACCTGCAAAATCAGCGTATCGTTGGGCTTCTCCCCCACATAGGACTGCTCCGGCATACAGGGCAGCACGGTTCCTGCCTTCACATACAGTGGGCAGACGTCCAGCGGCGCCTCCCGTACAAACCACACCGATCCCGCGATTTTCTCTCCGGTCCAGTAGTCATACCACTGACCCTGCGGCAGATAGACCATCCGGTGATCCGCCCCCTGCTGCACCACAGGCGCCGCCAGAATTCTGCTGCCGATCAGGAATTCGTCATTGCAGGTCCGGGCTGTCTCATCCTTTTCATACTCATAAACCAGGGGACGCATGATAGGTGCGCCGGTTCTTTCCCCCTCGAAAAATAAATCATAGAAATAAGGAATCAGGCGATAGCGCAGCTTCACATATTTGCGGTAAATATCCAGAACCATGTCACCGAACACCCAGGGCTCCTGTCTGCGGCTTCCCATAGCGGAATGATTGCGGCAGAAGGGAGAAAGCGCGCCCAGCTCAATCCAGCGGGCTAAAAGCTCCGGGGTGGTGTCCGCGCCAAAGCCTCCGATATCCGTCCCGGCGAAGGGCATGCCGGACAGCCCCAGGTTGCACAGCTGAGGGATGGCCATCTGTAAATGCCCCCACATACTGGTGTTGTCTCCCGTCCAGACCATGGTATATTTCTGGCTGCCCGCATAGCAGGCTCTGGTTATCACAAAGGGACGGCGGCCGTCATGCTTTTTTAACCCCTCGTAAGTTGCTCTTGACATCAGATGTCCGTACACATTGTGCATACCGGTGTGATCCGTGGGCCTGTCCTCATCCGTAAACACCACATCATCCGGCAGCGGTCCCTTGAAGCTTGCCGGCTCGTTCATATCGTTCCAGACGCCCCGGATGCCTTTTTTGACCAGAAAGTCGATCTTGTCCGCCCACCAGATACGGGTTTTCGGATTTCCAAAGTCCGGAAATGCCGCCTCCCCCGGCCAGACTGCGTTGATATAGACGTCCCCTTCAGGCATTTTGGCAAAATATCCATTCTCCACGCCCTCATCGTAGACCTCATAGCCCTCTTCCTTTTTCACCCCCGCGTCATTGATACAGACCATCTTAAAGCCCCGGTCCGCCATCCTTGCCAGAAAGCCCTCCGGATCGTCGTGATACCGGTCCAGATCCCAGGTGAAATCCCGGTAGCCCCGCATATAATCGATATCCAGATGAATGGAATCGCAGGGAATATCGTTGTCCCGCATCCCGTCCGCAATCTCCTGCACATCCTCCTGGGTCACGTAGCCCCAGCGGCTCTGATGATACCCCAGCGTCCATTTCTGAGGCAGCGGCGTGGTGCCGGTCAGGTAAGTATAGCCGCTCAGTACCTGAGGCATATTTTCCCCCGCAATGTAATAATAATCCAGGTTGCCTTTGTCCGCGCCGAACCAGAAATACTCCTCCGACTCCTGTCCCATGTTGAACCAGCTCCGATAGGTATTGTCAAAAAACAGACCATACACATGACTGTCCGTCAGAGTAATAAAGAAGGGAATGCTCTTATACAGCGCCTTGAAGGTGTCCACCTGGGGGTCAGGATTGTCCGTATTCCACATCTCATAGTCATAGTGGCGCTTGTCCAGATACCCGGTCTTATCCCCCAGCCCATAAAAATGCTCCGACCCGGTCATGGCCTTGACCACCTGAATCAGATGCCCGTCATCCTTGTCCGCCTCCCCGGCCCTGTGCCCCTCCTCCGCCAGGAGCTTTAAATATTCCTCGCTGACTCTCTTTAATGGCGTGCGGCTGCCCCGGTAATCCGCGCAGACCAGCTCTCCCTTTTGATCATAAAAATCCACCAGAAAATCATCACAGACCCGGATACTCAGCTCAGTGGTAAAAATCCAGAGCCCGTCCTCCTTTTTCTCCACACGCAGCTGGCAGGGGATGGTCTTATCTCCCTCGATGGCCTTCGAGCGATGATCCTCGCTCATCAGTCCCGCAAAGACATTCACAATCCTCGGGGTGATGACCTCAATTCGTCCTCTGAGGCGCTCAAAATTCAGATAAATGATCTGTTCCTTTACCTCGCAGTTTAATAATTTTCCGCAGTTCATTTGTCCTTTTCCTCCATATAATGATGTCCGCGTCAGCGGACATGCCCGTCTTCCAACACAGTGTATCATGGATTACAGGTCTTCACAACCGCATTTTTTTATATTCAAAACCATCTTTAAGAAAAGTCGAAACAACGAATATATTACCGGATTTCATATTTCCCGGTCTTTAAATCAATCGTTACGGTTGTCCCGTCTGAGAACAGCGTTCGCTGCCTGTCATAGCCTCCATCCAGGAATTCATGCCGCACCATCTCGCATTTGGCCACCCGCTCTTGAAGCCCGCTGACCACTGCGCACCTTTCGATCTCCTCGGAAAGCTTCCGCTCCGCCTCGCTGTCAAAGGCTCCGTCCGTATCCGGATAGGCGCCGTCCCTGTCCAGATAGGCTGCGCCGCCGTTGAGCAGGGCGTAGAGCATATCATCCTCCCCCTCCGGCTGTCTGTCCATAAACCAGGGCAAAATCATGCAATCATGGTACACCAGATTAAACAGCGGCACGGGCACGCCCCGTCTGGGACTGCCCGGCTTTTGCAGCATGAAATCATAGGGACCATAATGACAAAACACCAGCTCCCTCATGGCCCAGTCCCCACACTCCTCACTGCTGGGCAGAATTCCCTTCGACCACAGATAAGAAAAACAGGCGCTGCGGTACTCCAGACATTCCTTTCTGGTCATCCGATGTTGCGGATGGGCGCACTCGTCCGGCTCATTGCAGGTAAATACATCCAGATAGGAGGCCTGCAGGCGAATACCATGACTCAACACCTCCTCAAAATTCCGCTTTACATAGTAGGGCGCCTGCGTGGCACAGAGGTAATTCTGTCTGCCACCGGCCCAGCGGGACATCTCAAAGACGGTGCCATCCGCGCCATGAAGAGCGTATTCCCGATCATAGGTGGCCGCATCCGTATAATAATCCCGGTACTGGTCGTGAAGTCCCAACAGATAACCGCAGTCCTGAATGGCGTCGGACAACTCCTTTAACCCCTCCCAGCCGCCGGCCTCAGGACAGGCCGGCAGATAATCCGGATGCTGATTGTCATAACCGGGAGCGCCCCAGCCGTCCAGATGGAGGTAAAGCTTTTTCACTCCCTTCTGGTGATAGTGCAGAATCTCCCGGGTACGGGCACTGAAGGGAATGAGCACATCATTTTTCTCCGGCTGCTCCCTGTCATAAAAAACAGAATCCGGAGAAACGTGGGTCTTGATTCCCTTATGGACAATCACCGCACCGATCAGCTCATCCACCAACGGATTGCGGGCCGCCTTCTCCTTCAGAGTAGTCAGAAGCCCCGTCTCTATGGCATAACTGCGGTAAACCTTGCACAGATCATTGTAATCACATTTTTTCAGGAAAACATAACGCAGGCTCCGCCGATAAGAGAATTTACCAAGACTTGGCAGAAAATAAGGATACACATGCGTATAAGGACCTCCCGCAGGATGATCGATGGAATAACCCGCATCCCAGGGCGTCTCACAGATGGCCATATACCCCCGCCCTTCCTCCACCTGCCCAAACCAGGGCATATAAGCCCCGGAGGAACAGAACTGTCCGTCAAAGGGCAGCTTTCTCACCTCATTTTCCCAGGTGTTGGGAATCAGAAGTCCCTGCAGAACAGGCATGACGGTATAAGCAGCCCGGCTCTTTTTTTCAAAGGAAAAACAGCCCGGCCAGTACACCTGCGTAAAGGGAAGCTCCCCCTCTCCCGGAATCAGTTCAAAATGAACCTCCTCCGTGACATACTCAATCCAGGCCAGAGTTTCAATGGAAAAAAAGTCCCATTCAAAATGAGAAAGAATCCCTTCCCCCACACCACTCTTTTTATATTCATGCCGGATAACATCGGCACCGCGAAACACAAGCTTCCCTCCATCTTTTAAGCAAAAATGAGGGCAGAAGGATTCATCCTGCTGCCAGATATGACCGGCCGCTTCTATGGTG
Organism: Lachnospiraceae bacterium; assembly: GCA_021199405.1. Taxonomy (GTDB): domain Bacteria; phylum Bacillota; class Clostridia; order Lachnospirales; family Lachnospiraceae; genus RGIG6307. Next base: position 5,345 of record JAJQID010000261.1, on the reverse strand, counting down.
TAAAGCAGGTTTTCCTTATTCAGTTCCAGTTTCACCGCGCCCACATTGATCTGCATTATTTCCTTCACCCTGTTTCAACCCTTCCTTACCGTCCCGCACTCTCACCTGAAACTTTCGCCTTGAGTCAGGGAACGTCCGCTCCCGCTTTTCCTTCATTTCAGGACTTCATCTGCTCCCGCTTTTTCTCCATATCCGCCGTCAGAGCCAGCTGAGTCCGGCACCGGAAATTCCACCCTGCCTCAAAATCTCTTTCACTGAATTCATACTCCGCCTGCATCTGCGGGCCGCAGCTCTCCGAACCGATTCCGTTCTGACGGTAATCCAGATACAGCTCCGTATTGCCGGACTTCACAAGCTGCTCTCTGTGGGTACATCTCGCCAGCTCCTCTGTGGTATACAAAAGAGCCTGGAATGAGAAATCGGAACTGCCTGTAATTTCAAGCACGCTTGTACTTTCAGAGCTTCCTGTGCTTTCACGACCACTCATACCTTCGGGTTGATTTGCGCTTTCACGCCCGACTGTCCCGTCGGATAAGGCCACATACTCACAGCCATACCGGGAGCCGCTCTCCTGAGGCACAATATAATCCGTAAATAAATCCGCCACATCAGAAGAAAACAGCGACTTACAGCAGGCCTGTCTCTTGTCAACGTAGCTCTCCCCCGGGCCATAGCCATACCAGGAGGCCTCAGTAAATTCCGCCGGCAGGCTGAAATGCAGTCCAAAACGTGGCAGGGCGCAGCGAATATCCTCCACATGAGCCTTCACATGAATAGTAAATTCACCGTCCGGTTTCACCACAGTGCAGGTTGTCAGGCGGAAAATCTGGGGAAAGACAGCATAGCCCAGGGCAAGAGAGGTCTTTACGCAAATCTCTCCAACCTTATTTTCTGTGATCCTGGTGCTGTAATGCTTCGGCTGCAGCCTGTCCAGATGCAGCATTTCCCAGCGTCCCTTCCGCCGCTTATCGTTATCCGTTGGTGCCCGGAAGGTCTCGTATTTTACAGGCGCTGTCAGAAGCTCCCGCCCGGAAATCTTCAGACTCTCCGGCAGGCCCGTCCGTCGGGAAATCATGTAAACGAAGCCTTCTCCGGCTATCTGAATCTGTTTTAAGCTTTCCGTCACCTTCAAAGGCAAAAAAGCTGCCTGAGACGCATATCCGATCTCATGAGAAATCATCTCCCCATACAGAGCTGTTTTTTTCAGACAGAGCTGCTCGAAACCGGCGCTCTCTCCCTCTCGGTGCCCGTTGGCGTCTTTTTTGTAAATAAAATCAAATTTTACATACAGGCTCTGTCCTTCCAGTGCGGACAGTTCCGGAAGGGTCACCAGCTTTTTCTCTCCCGGCAGCAGGGTAATGTCCACCTCTCCCCGGGCCACCGGGTGACCAAACTCCTCCGCGGTATAACGGCAGCACAGCCATTCGGACAGTTCCGTGAAATCCATGGTATTATAAAACTCGAAAATTCCCTGAGAGGCGGAAAGCATCCTGACGCGGATGGGCCGGTATACGTTTCTGACCTCCAGTGAGGAGGAATTGATTTCCCTCTTCGGTCCCACCATGGCGTCGATACAGAAATTTCCATCATGGACATCCTCCCCGAAATCCCCTCCATAGGCATAGGTAGGCCCATGCTCCGCCGTTTCTCCCGTGCAGATCCCGTGATTTGCCCATTCCCAGACAAAGCCTCCCATAAAGCAGTCATCACTGTATATGATTTCCCAGTAATTCTCCAGATCTCCGGGGCCGTTGCCCATGGCATGGGAATATTCACACAAAACCAGCGGGCGCTTTAACCCTTCTGTCCCGGCATAGTCCTTCATCCACTCCAGGGGCGGATACATTCTGGAGCACATGGGAAAAATATCCTCTGTCTCCTTCCTGTCATACTGCCATCGGACACTCTCATAATGTAAAGGCCTGTCCGTATCAAGGCCCATGGCCTCTTCCCCGGCCTCTTTCATATATTTACTGTATCCGGCTTCATTGCCCAGAGACCAGATCAGGATGCTGGGACGATTAAAATCTCTCAGAATCATCCCTCTTACCCGATCCTTCAGCTGCTCTTTAAATTCCGGCATGGACACAACCATCGCCATGCCCTGCTTTCCCATTCTGATTCCCTCCGTCTCCAGATAGCACAGACTGGCGCTGGAGCTTCCGTGGGATTCAATATCCGCTTCTTCCAGCAGGTATATTCCCAGACAGTCGCACATCTGCGCGAACTCCGGCGCATTGGGATAATGGGAGGTTCTGACCGCATTGATATTCAGGCTTTTCATCAGGCAAAGGTCATTCCACATTTCCTCTCTTGTGACGGCGGCGCCATTCACAGCGCTGAAATCATGACGATTGACTCCCTTCAGCCGCACCGCCCTTCCATTGACCAGAAAGCGGTTTCTCTTCACCGCGACACTGCGGATGCCCACTCTCTCTCCGATTTTTTCCTGAGACGTACTGATCACAGCTCTGTACAGGTTCGGATGTTCCGCGCTCCAAAGCCCGGGATTATCAACCGGAATCGTGATCTCTGCAGCTCCTTCCTGATCAAGAGAAAAAGAAAAATGCTCTGCCTCCGACCCTTCCGGTTCATTTCCCAGCCTCAGCTGATCTGACCAGGTCATCCCGACCTCTGCCTTATTTTCTGTTTTTCCCATCATTTCTTTCTGAGAAGTCATGGGTTCAGACTTCATAATCTCAGGACTTGCGTTCCAGATCACCTCGCCGGACAGCCCCGGCGTTCCCTTCAGCCTGATCTGTACCTTCGCCTCTGTGAAGTCTTCATTCAGTTTTGTATGTATTTGAAAAGAAGTGATTCTCTCCTTCGGTCTCTCCAGCAGATAAACATCCCGGAAAATTCCCGACAGACGCCATTTATCCTGACATTCCAGATAGGTGCCGCTGCACCATTTCAGGACAGCAATTAAAATCACATTCTCCCTATCCCTCAAAAACGGGGTCAAATCAAACTCGCTCCTGTTATGGCTGACCTGACTGTAGCCCACAAACTGATCATTTACGTAAAGATAAAAGCAGCTGTCCACACCCTCCAGATTGAGCAGATATTCCCTGTCCTCTCTCATACTGAGAGAAAAGCTCCTGCGGTAAATTCCCGCCGGCGTATCGTCCGGCACAAAGGGCGGGTCGAAGGCAATAGGGTAACGGGAATTGACATACTGGGGACTGTCATAACCCTGCAGCTGCCAGCACCCCGGCACCCGAATCTGCTTATACTGCTCCCACAGAACCTCCTTCGTCATATCTTCCAGATCCTGATAGCTTTCAAGATAACGAAAGTCCCAGGTTCCACTCAGCAAATGAAACCGGGACGAGGTCTCCCTTTTCGCGAATGCATTCTCCTGAGATGCAAACGGAATAAAATAATTTCCCGGGGTCTGTGTTCCCACATGAATTCTGTCATAGGTCTCGTGATATCGCTCCGACGTTATTTCCGGAAAAAGATTTTTTTCACTGTTCATTCTTTTGCTCCTCTGAAAATATTTCCTCATCATCCTCCTCAAAGGTCAGCAGAACAGAGGAATCAGGCTCTTTTTCGTTTTTTGCATTTTTCTTTTTCTGTCGCTTCGCTCCCTGCTCATACCACCAGTCTCCCAGTCTGGAAACCAGGTCCCGGGTGCGCCATTTCCTGTGAAGCCAGGCCCGCCACAAAAAGACAACCGCAACAATCAGCACAAAGGACAGCAGCACCGCCTGGAGCAGAAGAATCCCCGCCAGCACATCCTCATAGCCTCTGGCCACGTTTTCCCAGTAAGGGAAAACAATACCGTTCAGTCCCATACTGCGGGTACCGGCCTGTTTCCAGATATCCACCAGACTCAGCAGCTTAAACCGATTCTCATTCTCCACGATGGCAGCATCCCGGTCGGAAAGCTGCTCCGTGACCAGATTCAAGGCATAGCCGCTGACCGGATTGGGCAGCAAAAGCTCGATGGACTGCAGTCCATTGCAGATGCCATAATAAAGCAGACTCTGCGCCGACAGATAAACAGTACATTCATCATTGCCCGCCGCATCATAAAAGTACCCTCTGTCCCGCTCATAGACCCCCACCACCAGATGGGGAATATCCTGAATATAGACATATTTCCCGACCACATCACTGCTGCCGAACAGCTGCCAGGCTGCCTCCTCATCCAGAAGAATGCCGTCCTGCATCAGATCGCTGCCGCTGAAGTAGCTTCTATATTTTAATTTCAGCGGATGAAACTGAAAAAAATCTCCGCCCACGCCGTAAGCCTTCACCGTGATAGTCGTCCTGTCCGACTCTATGGACACACTTCCCTCGGCCTCATAGCCATACACGATAAGCCTCGCATTGTCCGCCGCATCCTCGCTGAGGGTAATTGAATTTTCTGTAAGTTCCGATTCCAGACTGTAATACAAATCCAGAATCATATACTCCTGGTCCTCCAGGTTGTTCAAAAAGGACAGCTTCTCCGCTTCTGTCAGATAGACGCTGATGTGGGCGCTGCCGCCCTCCGAATCCCACTCGTATGCCACACGTTCATGCAATAACTGCTTTTTCATCCCGGAAGAGACGAGCTGCAGCGCTCCCGCCAGAAGCAGACTCAGCAGGCAGATCGCCGTCCATATAATATACCGTCCCGATCGTCTCATAACCGCCCTCTTAATCCGCCAGCCGGATCAACTGCCCAGCCTCCACCGGCTTGGTGGAAGTGGTAATCACAAATTCCCCTCCGGTAAACGCTCCGCTGACCGCCGTGCGGCTGTCATCGCTGGCCAGTACCTCCACGCTCAGTCTCTCCGCGTAATACCGGTTGCCCAGGGGCGAAGATTTCTGCGACACCACCAGCACAAATTTGCCGTTGGAATCCTCCCTGATGGCGCTGTTTGGCACGGTATAAGAATAGGTGGAGGATTTCTGCCCGATGGAAATACTCAGGCTCTGCCCGTCAATCACATCTCCGGTCACCGAAAAGGTCAGTATCTTATTCTGTCCCCGGCTGGTTGCATCTGTGGTGATCTTGCTTAAGACCACAGCCCCACCGGAATAATACCAGGAATTCTGCAGCTCCGCCACGTCTCCCACGCTGAAGCTCTGGGCCTGCTCCGTGGTCACCGTCATGGGCATGGTATAATCCTCGCCCTCCGGATAAATTTCCACTGCCACCTCGTCAACGGAAGCAGTCTTTCCTTTCTTTACATTGACCGTCTTGATCGTACCGGATACCGGAGCCTTCACCTCCGGATCAATGGTTTCTTCTGAATCCCCGGAGAGCTTTTTCTTCAGCCAGGCCAGCTCCGCCTCCGCCTCATCCAGCTCTGCCTGTCTCTCGCTGATGGCAGTTGTCAGGTCCTGAA
>JAJQID010000057.1 GCA_021199405.1 Lachnospiraceae bacterium | reverse complement strand
GACCCGATGACCGCCACCTTTTTTCCCTTTTTCTCCACATGAAGCTCCGGTTTGATCTCATGCTCTCTGGCATAATCCGCCACAAAACGCTCCAGCTTGCCGATGGAAACCGGATCGCCCTTGATGCCGCGGATACACTTGCCCTCACACTGGCTCTCCTGGGGGCAGACCCTTCCGCATACCGCAGGCAGAGCGCTGGCTCTGCTGATCTCCTGATAGGCCGCAGCAATATCTCCTTTTTTGACCTGATCAATAAAGCCGGGAATGTTGATCGCCACCGGGCAGCCCTTTACGCACTGAGCGTTTTTACAGCCGATGCAGCGGTTGGCCTCCTCCATGGCTTCTTCCATATTGTATCCCAGGCACACCTCTTTAAAATTGGCAGCCCGCTCCTTCGCGTCCTGCTCCCTGACGGGAACTCTCTCTAATACATTCATGCTCTGTCACCTCCGCACTGTCCGCAGCCGCCGTGATGGGTATCCCCTTCCTTTGCTCTCAGAAAGGCTCTTCCCTCTTCTGTCTTATATAAGGTCTGACGCTTCATGGCCTCATCAAAATTCACCAGATGGCCGTCAAACTCCGGGCCGTCCACACAGGCAAACTTCACCTCGCCTCCCACCGTCAGACGGCAGGCGCCGCACATGCCGGTGCCGTCCACCATGATCGGATTCATGGAAACTACCGTGGGCAGCTCCAGCTTTTTCGTCAGCAGACAGGTATATTTCATCATGATCATCGGGCCGATGACCACACATACATCATAGGTTTGTCCGGCGTCATAAAGATTCTGCAGCACCACAGAAGCGGTGCCCTTTGTGCCATAGGAGCCGTCATCTGTGGATATGTACAGGTTCTGAGCCACAGCCTTAAGCTCCTCCTCCAGAATCAGGATTTCCTTACTCCTGGCTCCCAAAATCACATCACTGGCAACGCCCCTCTCCTTCAGCCACTTGACCTGAGGATAGACCGGCGCCGCACCTACGCCTCCGGCGATAAACAAAATCCTTTTCTGTTTCAGTTCCTCGATCGGCGTCTCCACGAACTCGGAAGCCTTCCCCAGAGGGCCCACAAAGTCCTGCACATATTCGCCGGCTTTCAATTTTGACAGACGGTATGTCTCCGCACCCACAACCTGAGCGACAATGGTCACGCTTCCCTTTTCCCGGTCATAATCACAGATCGTCAATGGGATTCTCTCCCCGTCCCTGTCCACCCGGACAATCACAAACTGCCCCGGCTGGCACCGGTCGGCCACCCTTTTTGCCTCAATGTCCATCAGAAAGATATTTTCATTGAGCCACTTCGCGTTCAAAATCTGATACATAAATCCTCTCCTCTTTTATATTATTCTTCGCTGACCTGTTTTGTAATACACCTGCTTTATTCTCTGACATAACGGCCCCCGGAAAACGAAAGCGTCACAATCTCACCGGCAGAACAATCTACGCCATAATACATCCCTGTGCGATACTGAATCGTCGTTCCCGTCTCCGACACAGCTGTCTCCCTGTTGACTTCCGCAAACAGGTAAAAAGCATTCTCCTCCGAATCCAGAGAAACAGGGAACAGATACTGATATATATAGACATACTCCGGATGGTCTGCAACCGTTCCCCCCGTATCCATGATCACCCCGGCCTCTATCTGAGCGTCCACAAGCAGCGCCCAGGCCTCATCACTGCTGTATTCCGCCCAGGAAAAATCAATGGTAAAGGTTCTGCTGATCACATCACTGACAAGCCCTGCCTCACTGACGGCCACAAAACGGTATGTATGGGTTCCCTCCTCTGCGTACAGGCCGCCATCATATAGTGTACTGTCCGTGTCCGGGATGTCCCCGTCTACGGTATAGTAAATGAGACTGCCTTCCTCCGCATCCGCCACAATTTCCAGGGGATAATCATATTTGCCGCTGTATGCCGAAAGCTCCGGCGGATATGGCGTGGAGGTATCAATCAGATATGTGGCTGTGGATACTGTGCTTCTTACCCCGTATCTGTTAATGTAAACCACTGATACAACCGTGGTTCCTTCCTCCAGGTAGAGAGGCGACAGGTACAGCTCTCCGTTTTCATCCGGCTCCGTGCCGTCCAGCGTATAGTAAATGCTTCCGCTGCCTTCCGCCGAAAGCTTCAGAATAACACTGTCCGTAAAAATGCCTTCCGGCTGGCTGAAGGTCACAGGCTCCGCCAGATAGTCCGCAAAGACCTCTCTGACCTTCTCATCTCCAAGCTCCACCAGAATCTGGGCAATACTCCTGTAATCCCCGACAGTGGAATAATAGTCCACTATTCCCTGGCACGCCTGAAGCTTTGCCTCAGAATCGGCCTCTTCACTCATCAGAACAGAGCGGTAAATCTGAAACGCCTCATCCTCTCTGCCCATACCGGCATAAAACTCCGCAAGCTCCAGCTGATATTCCCACTGCTCCGGTTCCAGTTCTATTGCTCTTAAGTAACATTCCTCCGCACTTTCATATCTTCCCTCCTCCAAGTAATCCCGGGCAGAGGCAAGCTGCTGCTGCGCCGAAGCATACCAGGAGGAACGTCTGGAAGAGATCAACGCGATTACAGTCAGTATAATAACCACCACTGCCAACAGACAGGGCAGAGCCAGAATTCTTTTCTTATTAAAGCTTTTCTTATCTGCAGAATCGGTTCCTTTTTTATTATGCACAGGATCGGTTTCTTTTTTTACGGGATCCTCAGACTCCTTTTCCTCAAAACCCTGATGCATTACCTCCTGCATACTCTCGGCAATGCTCTGCTCCACCTGCGTGTCAAATTCCGGCACCAGATTCACCTCTCCGCCACAATGCTCGCAGTAAAGCATCCCCTCCTTCATAGGCCGTCCGCATTTCGGACAATTCATATATCACTCTCCGCTTCTTCGGCAGCTTCTACGCAGTTTTTCATAAGCATGGCTACTGTCATCGGTCCCACGCCTCCCGGCACAGGGGTGATGGCGCTGCATTTGGGCGCAGTCTTCTCAAAATCCACATCTCCGCAGAGCTTATTGTCCCCATTTCTGTGAATACCCACATCGATGACGACCGCACCCTCTTTCACAAAGGTGTCGTCCACAAAACAGGGCTTTCCCACCGCTACCACCAGAATATCGGCCCGCCTGGTCACCTCCCGCAGATTTCTGGTTCTGGAATGAGTTATGGTGACCGTTCCATTTTCCTGTAATAACAGCGCTGCCATAGGCTTTCCCACAATATTGCTGCGGCCCAGCACTACGCACTCTTTTCCCTCGATCTCGATGCCGCTTCTCTTTAAAAGCTGCAGAATTCCCGCAGGCGTACAGCTGACAAAGCCCTTTTCTCCCAGGAAAAGCGCTCCGGCGTTATCCGGATGAAAGCCATCCACATCCTTGGAGGGAAGAATGGCGCGGGTTACCGCCTTCTCATCAATTCCCTCCGGCAGGGGAAGCTGCACTAAAATTCCGTGCACGGAAGGATCCTCATTCAGCGCCTGAATCCTGGCAAACAGCGTCTGCTGATCCGTATCCTCCGGCAGCAGATAATCCACAAACCGTATCCCCGTGTATTCACAGGCCTTCCGCTTATTTCTCACATAGACAGAGGACGCAGGATCATTCCCCACCTGGATCACCGCCAGGCAGGGAGTGACGCCTTTTTTCTGCAGGAGCAGAACCTCTTCCTTTACTTCTTCCTTTATCTGGGCGGAAATCTTCTTTCCGTCGATCAGTATGGGTGCCATTTATACTCCTTAAAACTTTATTTAAAATAGTCCTGTGATCTTTCCGTTTTCATTCACATCAATGCCATAGGCCGCCGGATTTTTGGAAAGCCCCGGCATGGTCATCACGGAACCTGTCAGCACCACCACAAAGCCGGCGCCTGCGGACACATAGGCCTCCCGCACATTCAGCTCAAAGCCCTCAGGACGGCCCAGAAGCTCCGGATTGTCGCTCAGAGAATACTGGGTCTTTGCCATGCAGACAGGCAGAGTACCAAAGCCAAGCTTCTCCAGACTGGCCAGCTGCTTCGCCGCGGACGGCGAGAAGCTGACGCCCTTCGCTCCGTAAATTTCCTTTGCGATAATTTCAATCTTATGAACGAGGGTATCATTCACATCATAGAGAGGATGGAAACGGCTCTCCTTCGTCTCCAGAGTATCAAGAACCTTCTGTGCCAGAAGCTCTCCTCCCTCTCCGCCTTTGGCCCAGACCTCACAGAGAGCAAACTCGCAGTTTCTCTCCTGACAGAAATTCCTCACATAATCCAGTTCCTCAGAAGTATCCGTGGTAAAAGCGTTCAGCGTGACCACCACCGGCACTCCGAATTTCTGTAAATTCTCAATATGCTTCTCCAGATTCACAATTCCACTCTTCAGCGCTTCCATATCCGGCCTGGAGACCTCGCCCTTCGGCACACCGCCATTATACTTCAAAGCCTTCAGAGTTGCAACCAGAACCACAGCATCCGGTTTCAGTCCACTCATACGACACTTAATGTCAAAGAATTTCTCCGCCCCCAGATCCGCGCCGAAGCCGGCCTCCGTCACCACATAATCGGCCATCTTCACGGCAGTTTTCGTGGCAATGACAGAATTGCAACCGTGAGCAATATTGGCGAAGGGTCCGCCGTGAACCAGAGCCGGCGTGTGCTCCAGCGTCTGAATCAGGTTGGGGCGAATGGCGTCCTTCAAAAGAGCGGCCATGGCTCCTACCGCCTTCAGATCTGCGGCTGTCACCGGTTTCCCGCTGAAATCATAAGCCACTACCATACGTCCCAGCCGTTCCTTCAGATCCTGCATATCCGAAGCAAGACACAGCACTGCCATGACCTCGCTGGCCACGGTGATCACAAAATGATCCTCCCTGACAAAGCCATCTGCTTTACTGCCAAGCCCCACCACAATATTGCGAAGCGCCCGGTCGTTCATATCCATGCAGCGCTTCCACACAATATTCCGGGTGTCGATATTCAGTTCATTTCCCTGCTGGATGTGATTATCCAGAAGAGCCGCCAGCAGATTATTGGCAGAGGTGATGGCGTGGAAATCCCCGGTAAAGTGTAAATTCAGATCTTCCATGGGCACCACCTGAGCATATCCGCCCCCGGCAGCGCCGCCCTTGATGCCAAAGCATGGTCCAAGAGAGGGCTCACGAAGAGCGATTACCGCATTTTTGCCCATTTTGCACAGAGCTTGTCCCAGACCAATACTCACCGTGGTCTTGCCCTCCCCTGCCGGAGTGGGGTTGATGGCCGTGACCAGAATCAGTTTCCCGTCCTTCTGACTGGCAGTTTTTCTGATATATTCATCTGAAATTTTGGCCTTATATTTTCCGTACAATTCCAGATCATCTTCCTCGATGCCTATGCGTTCCGCCACTTTCGCAATGGGTTCCATGACCGCTTCCTGGGCGATTTCAATATCACTTTTCATCTGTCTCCTCCTTTGACCCCCTGTAACCTCATATTTCTTCCAGCAGCTGTTCAAACTGCTCCGGACTCATCAGCACCCTGCGGGGCTTGGTACCCTCTTCCTCCCCGACCACACCATAGTCGCAAAGCTGATCCATAATGCGTGCCGCACGGTTAAAGCCGATACGGAACGCCCTCTGCAGCATACCGATGGACGCCTTGTCCTTTTCAATGATAAATCTGCCGGCGTCCGCGAACAGAGCGTCCTTATTGTCCGCAGCAACCTGCCCCGCAGTCTGTCCGTCCGCGCCGGTACCGCTGTCCAGATTTTTCATCTTTTCCTCAATATCCGCCTGATATGCATTGCCCAGCTTCTGATTCTTCAAAAAGTCCACAACCCTGGAGATCTCCTCCTCAGTGACAAGAGCCCCCTGAATTCTGACAGGCTTGGCATAGCCCTGAGGATAAAAAAGCATGTCCCCCTTGCCAAGAAGCTTCTCCGCTCCTACCATATCCAGAATGGTGCGGGAATCCACGCCGCTGGTAACGGAAAAGGCAATTCTGGAAGGCATATTGGCCTTGATCAGTCCGGTAATCACGTCCACACTGGGACGCTGTGTCGCAATGATCAGGTGGATGCCTGCAGCTCTGGCCAGCTGTGCCAGACGGCAGATGCTCTCCTCCACCTCTCCCGGTGAAACCATCATCAGGTCGGCCAGCTCGTCCACGATAATGACAATCTGAGGCAGCTTCTTTAACTGTGTCCCGTCCTCCGCGGTCTTCAGACTCTCCACCTTCGCGTTATAGCCCTTCAGATCCCGCACTCCCATCTGGGCAAACTTTTCATAGCGGTCCATCATCTCCGCCACGCCCCAGTGCAGAGCCGCGGCCGCTTTCTTCGGATCCGTCACCACCGGAATCATCAGATGAGGTATTCCATTATAAATATTTAACTCCACCACCTTGGGATCGATCATGATCATCTGCACTTCCTCAGGTGTGGCTTTATAAATCAGACTCAGAATAATCGTATTGATACACACTGACTTTCCGGAACCTGTAGCGCCGGCGATCAGCACATGAGGCATCTTGGCAATATCTGTCACTACCACCTTGCCAGAAATGTCCTTTCCCACAGCAAAAGCCAGCTTTGAGTGAAAGGTCTGGAACTCTTTGGATTCCAGCAGTTCTCTCAGAGGCACCGGGCTGTTCTCCCGGTTGGGCACCTCAATACCGATGGCGGCCTTGCCCGGAATCGGTGCTTCAATTCGAATATCGGTGGCAGCCAGATTCAGCTTGATATCATCAGAAAGATTGACAATCTTGCTTACCTTAACGCCCTGTTCCGGCTGAATCTCATACCGGGTTACCGCCGGACCCTTGCTGATATCGGTAATGGTCACCTTCACGCCAAAGGTCTCCAGACAGCTTTGCAGCCGTCTGGCTGTCTCCGCCAGCTCCTTCGAGGAATCCCCCGTTCCCGGTTTGCCCGGATTTAAAAACTGAAGAGGCGGAAACTGATATTTATGAACAGGCAATGGCCTTTCCGATACATTCGAAGCCGCCGCTCCGGAGGAACGCCCTTCAGGCAGCGCCGCCCCCGGTCTGCCTCCTTTGGACTGCTCAGAGAAAGCAGCAGCCTTTTTCCCTCCGACCCCTGGATCCTTTTCTCCGTAGAGAATCTCTATCGGGATTTCGCGCTGTACATACTCTCCCGAGGCCAAATCCGTCTCATTCTCCGGAAATTGCGGTTCTGTTGCAGCAGCAAAAGCTGCGCGTTCCGGTGCATCTCCGGCCCAGGCTTCTTCCTCTTCGGGCTGCCCTGACGCTGCCTGTCCCATTTCCTCCCGGCTTCCGACTTCCAATGGTGTCTCTGCTTTCCAGTCTCCCTGCCAGGTCTCCTGCTGATAATATGTATGCCTTCTGGTCAGCTCCCGAATGCCGTCAAAATCAGAGCTGTCATATTCCTCTTCCTCAGGCTCTCTCTCTTCCCGTACCGGCTTTGTCGGTATGGGTTCGGGAGAACGGGCGCTCTTGCGAAAAGGTATTGCAGACTCCTTTCCGACTTCTTCCCCTGATTTTTGCTCAGCAGCGGAGGTTTGCTCCAGACTCTCCTGTGGCTGTACACCGGAATACTTCACCGTGTTTTTCTCCGCCTTGGCGTTTTTACCGTCATTCAGCAGGTGTACCCAGGGGAAAAAGCCTCCCCGCCTTTCCTCCGTCGGCTCCTTCTCCTGATTTTCCTGTTTCAAAGCTTCCTGTTCCCTGCGAATTCTTCTCTCTTCCGCCCTGATTTCAGCCCTTTGTCTGGCAGAATCCGCACTTTCACGCGCAGTAGAGCCGGCCGCCACCCCCACGTTCTGCAGCAGACCTACAAAAGACTTTTCCGTCAGAAGCACCGCGCAGACCACAGCAATGGCAAGCAAAATCAATACTGCTCCAACTGTAGAAAGAAAATGATACAGAAAATACGCCAGAGAGCCGCCCAGGATGCCGCCCCCATTCCAGTACTCCGCACTGTTCTTATATAAAGCGACAGCACTGTACTTACTTATGTTGCTCAATCTTGAAGCAAACAGTTCGCAAAAAGCACTGACGTCAATTAGCAAAAGAAAACCCGGGACAATTTTCCTAAACGCAATTCCCTGTCCCCGGCATGTCCACCAGTAGATGAGACCCGCGGCAAGCAGCAGGGGAGCTGCGTAGGCTGGCAGACCAAACAGTCCGAACATCATTCTCTTAAAGAAATTTCCCACCGGTCCGGCAATTCCAAAATTACACAAAAAAAGAAAAGCCAGAAATACACAGGCGACAATAAAGCCCACCTCCCGGTACAGCTCCTGCTGTCTCCTTTTCGCAGCAGCAGACTGTCTTTTCTTTCCGGTTCTGCCTCCGGAGGTCCTCCCGCGCCCGGCAGTGCTTCTCCCTGTGCCTGAGCTTCGTGCAGTCTTTCCGGTTCCCGTACTGCGGGTCGTCTTCCCGCTTCCCGTTCTGCCGCCGCTTTTTGCGGTGCCTGTACTCTTTTTTGCTCCTGTCCTGCTCCCGGAACCAGCCGCCATTGTATCCTCACTTCTCGTTTCCGCCCGGAAAGATTAATCATGAGCATAAAACACTCATAACCGTCATTCACCGCTCTTTGATAAGAACTCCGCTCCCCAGGCTTACTTTCACTCATTCAGTCAAAAATTTCTCAAACGTTTTTTATTCTAGCATAGTTTTTTTCATTTGTCATTTCTTTTCTCAATCATCTCATGAAGTTTCCCCATGGCCTGACTGATGCCTCCAACCGCATTGATAATTCCTTCCCTGACACAGTCCTCCCCCACCAGAATGCTTCCCACATCCTTGGTCAGCATCTCTGTCTCCATCATCAGCTCCACATAACGTTTCTCACTGATCCCGCAGTGGGAGGCCACAAATCCGGTGATCCGATCCTGAATCTGCCGGAAATAATCAAAGGTCTGACGCACCCCGATCACGGTGCCGTTCATCCGAACCGGATGGATAACCATGGTTCCCGTGGGCACAATATAGGAATAATCTGTACTGACCGCGATGGGGACACCAATGGAATGGGAGCCGCCAAGCACCAACGACACCGTAGGCTTGCTCAGACTGGCCAGCATCTCAGCGATGGCAAGGCCCGCTTCCACATCGCCTCCCATGGTATTAATCAGTACCAGCACGCCGTCAATCTCCCGGCTGTCCTCAATGGCCGCCAGCTGGGGTAAAACATGCTCATATTTTGTGGTTTTCGCATTGTTTCCCAGTACATCATGCCCCTCCACCTCTCCGATAATCGTGACCAGATAAATCTCGTTTTTCTGTGAATTTTCATTCAGTAACAGCTGACCGCTCTCACGGATACTGTCATTTTTTTCCTGCTGTTTTGAATCTGTCTCTTCCAACGCACACCTCCGATATAAATAAAAAGAAGAAAATCCTTCGACTTTCTTCTTAGTGTGCCAGTTTCAGAGCAAAAATATGTATCCTACCGGTCAAACTCCTCCCCATCCGGAATCTCAATATCAAACTTCATTTCCCTCTCGGAAAAATCTCTGTCGTAATCGATCTTCGTCTTCTTTTTTCTCTTCGGGATTTCCATGGATTTCGGAATAAAAATCTCCGGACGGGCAGCGCTGTTTTCTTCCGCCGGCAAAATTTTTTCCGGCAATGTCATCTCCTCATGAGGCAGGATTTTTTCTGCAGGTATATTTTCTTCCCTCATCGGCTGGGGCTTTTCTCCCGTTATGCTCTCTTCTTTCTCCGGCAAAACAGCATCCTCTGTCTCCGTTCTCTGGATTTTGGTGTATACCGCCTTTTCCCCCTTTTCCTCTCCGGCCAGCAAATCCCGCAGCAGCAATCCCAGAAGAAGCGTCATCACAACGCAGAGAGCCGCCTGACAGCCCATATCATCCTGCATTCCCAGCGTCTGTATGGTCAGAATGATCACAGCCATAAACATATAAATGGCAGGCGCTTTTTTCTCTTTTCTGATAAACAGGAAAAGAATCAGACTCAGCAGCCCTGCCAGAAGAGCCGTCTGTCCTCCCACAGCCGATATTCTGTCAGATAAAGGCACTTCGAAAATGCCCTGGGTCTGTGCACGCTGATAATACATGCAGCCTGCCAGGAGCCAGATCAGAAGCAGAAGATCCAGCGCCGCCTCATAGCCCCTCTCCAGGAAACGGTCAAAGCAAAGATGAAGAAGCCACCCTGTCACCGCCACTCCAAGAAGCAACAGCATTTCCGGAGAGCAATACATGGAGATACGGAGCATTTCCGGGAACAGCATCAGCGCCCCCAGACAGACAACAGTGCAAAAAACTCCCCATGTGCGTCTGATAAGGAAATAGAGCAGAAAACAGCTGACTGCAAACAGCGCCAGCTGCATCCCGGCCGCTGCCATGGAAAGATTGCCCACCAGCATAAACAGCTGGTTCAGCAGATAAACATAAGCGTTTGACAGAAAATCCGCCTGATTCAGGGAAAGCCCCGAGGTCGTAACAAGCGCAGCCTCCACCACCGGGTTTCCATCCTGTGTGGACCAGAAGGTCACAAATTCCCGGCCGATTCTGAGATAGATTCCGCCCGATACCAGTATGATGCAGCAAATCAGCTCCAGCACAAGGGCCGCGCCCTCTCCCAGCTGAAAAAATCCGGGCCTTTTCTCTGTCCACCGACGCAAAAGCGCCGTCAGCATAAATAAAAACAGAATCACGCAGATCCATAGCAGCAGCGCAATAACATCAGCTGAAGTATAAGAAGCAACCGCCTCAAAATAATAAATGGTGCTGCCAAAGGCAACCGGCACCGTAAATATAAGCCAGACAAACGCCTGCAGGACGCCCCCCATCTTTTTCATGCCTTCACCCCGATTATTCCAGAATTTCCTCAATATTGTATCTCGGTCTTTCCTTTACTTCCATATAAATCTTGCCCACATACATGCCTACCAGGCCGATGGCGATCAGCTGAAAGCCGCCCAAAAACCAGATGGAAAGCATTAAGGAGGTCCAGCCGGGTAC
>JAJQID010000131.1 GCA_021199405.1 Lachnospiraceae bacterium | reverse complement strand
AGGCATATTTTTTGACCAGCAGTTCCACGCTGCGGACGCTGATGCGTCTGTTTTTTAAAGATAGAAAGAGTGCATCCTCGTGACCCTGGCATGGTATGATCATTTCCCGTTCATCCAGGTAGTCCCTGAGAGCCTTTTCTACCTCGTCTCCGAAATACACCACGGCATCATAGCCGCCTTTCCTGCGAACCTTAACGCCATTGACATCGAAATCCAGATCAGGAATGTCGATGCCCACACATTCAGACACCCGAATTCCTGTTCCCAACAACAGGGTCAGGATTGCAAGATCCCGGGTGCGGGTCTTTTTGTGATATTCAAGTTCTTTTTTCGTCAGTTTTTCGCCGGCTTCCACCTGATCTAAAAGAGTTGCCACCTCATTTGGTTCCAGGCGGATGATAGCGTTCTCATGAAGCTTCGGCATCCGCACAAGAGCGGCTGGATTATGCTCGATCTTTTCACTGATGAAGAAATAATTATACATGGTTTTCAGAGCTGAAAGCTTTCTGGCCTTTCCCCGTTCCCTGTTGGTGATTTCGTGATCATCCTTTATGTAGTAGCTCACATATTCCATGTACTGCTCTATATCTTCCTTCTGAATCTGGTCAAGAAGTGAGAGAGGGAAATCAGTGATGTCCATTTTATTGCAAACCGGATTATTCTCGTGCATATATTCAAAAAATACCCTCAGATCGTATGCATAAGCCAGTCTGGTTCGGGTGGAGGTATTTTCCTGAATTCCAAGAAAGAAGGTCCGGCAAAAGCGCGGAAGAGTGGAGAGTACTTCACGCAGTTTGATAATATTCTGTTTATCTACCTCTGAGTGATAGCTGTTATTTTCACCCATGATGAGTCCAATTCCTTTCTTTTACTGTAAAAGTGTTCTCAATAGCCATCATAGTGATGCCCGCAATCAGTGGACATGTCCGTTTTATCTAAAGATTTTGCGAATAGTTGCTCATATGAATTTGATATTACTCCTTTTGAATGAATAATGCAAGCCTCCCGCAGAAATTTACAAAAACTTGTTTACAAAAACTTTAAAATACCAGCCGAATTTTATATGGAAAATCATGGCTTATTGGTTTATAATAGCCGATGGAGGAGAATTGCAAAATGAAAAATGACACCGAAAAAGAAATACCGGTCGATGAGCAGGAGGAAAGAAAAGGTCTCGATTCCCGCTTTCGTTACCATGCCATTGGAATTGCATTAATTGTCTTCATCACATCCATTGCTCTCATGGGCGTTTATTATGTGATGTTTCATTTGGAAAAGCTGTCCAACGTATTAATTTTTTTGGGCGGAATTTTTAAACCGGTACTGTATGGCTTTGTAATCGCGTATCTGATGACGCCGGTGCTCAACTGGATGGAGCAAAAGCATGTGAAGCCATTTATTGAGAAGAAAGGGCTCAAAATCGGCAGCCGGGGAATTTCTGTCCTTCTGACAGCCATCCTTTGCCTTCTGGCTTTGTTTATCGTGATCTACCTGTTTATCTCACAGATTATACCGAGCATTAATGATATTATCGTCAATATTGACCTTTATTCCCAGAATATTTCTCAGTTTTTTAATTCCGCTTTTGAGAATTATCCTGAGATCAGCGAGCAGATTACCAATCTCTATGATTTTCTTTATGATAAGCTGGAAAGCCTGATCAATACCCTGATGGCCAATTTCAGCAGTATTATGCTAACAGTTCTTACCGGCGGTCTTAATCTGCTGAAAACGCTTTGGAATTTTATTTTGGGATTTATTTTTGCCCTCTATATGATCGGCTCCAAGGAGATGTTTGTCGGGCAGGCCCGTAAAATCATTTACTGCATATTTCATGAGGATACGGCTAATCAGATTCTGGCCGACGCCAGGTATACACACAGAACCTATATCGGCTTTATCGGCGGAAAGATTCTGGACTCCTTTATTATTGGCTGTCTGTGTCTCCTTTTTACCACAATTCTGGGGACTCCATACAATGGCCTGGTCAGTCTGATCGTAGGCATTACAAATGTTATTCCTTTTTTTGGCCCCTTTATCGGAGGAATTCCCTGCGCGATCCTTGTGTTTGTGGTAACTCCTACACAACCGCTGAATATGGTATATTTTGCCATACTGATCCTGTCGCTGCAATTATTTGATGGTTATGTGCTGGGGCCGAGAATTCTGGGCAATTCCACAGGCATTACCGGTTTCTGGGTCATTTTTTCCATAATCACCTTCAGCGGCTTCTTTGGGGTTGCCGGTATGGTTATCGGTGTGCCGACCTTTGCAGTCATATTTGCGGCAATCCGTCGTGTAGTCAACGGGCACCTGGAAAAGAAAGGCCTGTCAACGAACCGCAGGAAATACGAAACCATGGACGCTATGCACAATGGGGAATTTGTGATCTATCCTAAGGAAGAAAAAAAGCCTAAAGCCGTGCATCACACATTGCGGGATATATTTAAGCACGGCTTTAAATCACATCATAAATAAAATAAAAAGAGTTGTAATATAAGCTTATAGGATGTATTTATTGAAAGCAGATTTGGGGAATTTGAGGTCTCGGAGGATAAATATTGATAATTGCTTCGTATATAATAGGTTTAAACATAAACTCTTCGCAAAATCGGCATTTTGCGAAGAGTTGTTTTTCTCTTTATACTACTCTCTCTGAGCTGATTATGATTTCTCCGCGCACAGCGCGTTTTCCGCATCCTGCAGAGATGAGTACCCATACAAAAGCGCGGTATTGGTCATGATGATTTCAGCCAGATTCTGACCGGTCTGGCGAAGACCGACAATAAACCGACCGTAATGCTTGAGCGTTTCCTTGCTGTAGGTTCCAAGTTCCCCCCGCAGATAGGTCTCATATGAGGTATCATAGGGCGTATCTTCAGAGGTATGGATGGTGCGGCTGTTGCCCGCCATGCAGGGATATTGTTCAGCGAACTGTTCCATCCAGGCAACCTGAATGCTGACAATCTGTTCAATGATAGCGCTCTGGGTTGGGTCAGGCTGTGGAAGCTGATCCTGAATTTTCTGATATCCTTGAGGGTCTGTGGATTTCATCATTCTGCCGTATTTTTCCGTGATCAGATTCCAGTCCCGGGCGTTGGCATTGAGAAAGTCTTCAATATAACTGAGCAGCAGCTCCTCCGGCCAGGCAAGATACTGGCTTTTTCTCATAATGGAGAAGGTATTCCAGTCATCCTGACAGGAAGCGCGGCCTCCCTCATTCTGTACGGCGTCAAAGGCCGCCCATTCCAGCTGGACAATCTGATCAACCAGAGCTTCTGTATCATGCTCCGACGCGGCAGCTTTGATTTCTTCCGGTGAAGGAACCGGACGGGCTGAGGCTTCCTTCTTTTCATGTGCTGCATCAACATGCTCACCCCCGAATATCCTTTGCAGGATTGCTCTTCCGTAAGGCTCCAAAAACGTCTCATTCTCCGGAATGGATATGTTCTCCAGTATTCCCTGTTTTTTCAGCTCATCCAGAATCAGCAGCGCAATGTATTCGATGGTCCGGCAAACCACATCCTGGCTTTCCGCCTCCGCACTGTTTTCTTTCCATAGAGAGCGCTGGTCGGCGTAATCCGCCAATGCCTCCGTCAGGCTGGAAAGGACACCCAGACATTCAAAGCGGGCACTGCTTTTTTTCAGCCATTTATAATAAGGTGGAAAGACATGGTTTACATAATGAACCAGACGATATAATTCCTCAATATATTTATACAGCGCGACCTGGGCGGTCACATAATCTCCACGCTTCATGGAACGGGCATAATTGTACTGACCATACTGTCCCAGCTGAAGCAGGCTGTTGGCAATTTTGACCTGCCAGTACTCTTCCGGGCAGATTTTATAAAAATTTGCCCTTCTGGCGCTGAACTCTCCCATCGGATCAGCAAAGACAGCACCGTTTGTTACCGTGGCAAGGGCCTCGTCCGGAATGGACAGAAGGCTCTGAATATCCGCAATATCCTCTGCTTTGGAGTAGCCTGTAAAACGGGCAAAAAAGCGATCCATATCAAACACGCCCACTCTCCCGTTTTCAATCACTACATGGCGCTGATAGCCGTTAAATTCCTGAGGAAGCATTTGATACAGTTCGGACAGCTGTTCACCGTAAGTCTCATAATCCTCATGAGTCAGCCAGATACACACACCAGGGCCGAAATCATGGTCCTGTGAGACTGTGTCATCAAAGCCAAAGCAGTCGCTTCCCTCTCCCACCAGACCGACAGCCATTTTATCCATGCATTCCGGAGCATATTTTGAAAAAAGGGGCAGAAAAGCCTGCTCATAGAAGGACTGAGCCAGCTGCAGGCCAAAGCCGTTTTCTCCGGGCTGTGACGCTTCATCCGCATGCAAATGATCAGTGGTAATCTTTCCATCCTCTCTTGAATTTAAAGATGTCGCTGCTCCTGCCCCAGTGCGCTTGGGAGCCACATATAAATCCGGGCCAGACTGCGTGGAGGATGCGGATAAATCCTGCCCGGACTGCTCTGATACCGCTGAATCCGGCGTCAACTCCACTCCAAGTTGCTCCTCCACATAATGCAGATTATCCAGCAGATTATAATAGCTTCGTGTCACGCCATGGGTTTTGCGATATTCTTCTATAGCCGTCAGATAATAGTCCCGGGCTGTTTCATAATCCTCCTTCATAACAAATGCCTGCCCCAGAGACGCCAGGGCGGCGCTGTAATGATAATCCTTATCCCCCGGGAGAGAATCAAAAAGCTGAACCGCGTAATTCAGATGGACCAGAGCCTCGTCCACACGCTCCATCTGCAGGAGTGTTGTTCCAAGGTTGGAATGAGAAATGGCAAGCTTTTGTGTATCATTACTGCCCTCCAGAATATGCAGCGCCTGATTCTGCGCCGCCACAGACTGACGGAGATTTCCCATTTCCTGGTACAGCAGACTGATGTTATTGTAGAGCGCAGCGAAGCGGGTATCTGTGGGCTCCAGCTCTCTTTGATAAATGGGAAATACCTTTTTGTATTCCTCAAGTGCAGCGTCATAATTGCCCATAGCCCGCAGCGCGGTAGCAATATTCAGCAGAGTGGTGGCATAGGGAATACTGTCCTGTAAGCCCAGCTGCTCCAGAAGCTGCGTTGCTCTGCCGCAGGCAGACAGCATCTCGTCAAAGCGGCCCATATCCCGGTAATAACCGATCAGTTCATTCAGGATTGTGATACAGCAGTTATAATCTCCGTGGGCAAAGGCAGAGTCCAGCTGCTCCATCAAAAAGGGCTCAATCTGCTCCAGCTGATGGCTGTCAAAGAGCATGTCCAGCGTCTGTAAAATTTCCTCAGTGTTCATCGCTTATTTCCTTTCTGTCCCAGGTGCATTCCTGTACATATATCGTTCTCAGTTTATATTTTTGCAAAGATACCTGATTCCGCTTTTTCATCACGGCAGGCGCCGTCATACCTGACATCTCTCTGCCATTTATTCATTTATACTTTCCCGGAGGGATTTCCCTCTTTTCTCCCTCACCATCTCCAGCAGCCCAAGCCTTGTAAATTCATAAATATGAATTTTCTGATAATCCTGAGCCGCCTTATTTTTCATGAATTCCAGGATATCCGCTTCTCTGGATTTTTCCGCCATATTGATAAAATCTATGACGATCACACCGGTGATATTTCTCAGACGAAGCTGGCGCAGGACTTCATTCGCCGCCTCCATATTTGTCTCAAAATACAGCTTCTCAGAGTCCTTCCCCCGGGTTGCCGAACCGCTGTTCACATCCACCACCGTCATGGCTTCCGTCTGTTCAATGCAGATATATCCGCCGTTTTTCAGCCAGACCTTTGTACGCAGGGCCTCCTCAATCCGGGATGGGATGTTATAAAGTACAGATAAAGGCACCTGTATGTCCTGATAATGTCGAATCTGCAATTCGTCCTGTGCTTTTGTCATCGCATCGGTTAAATATCGATTACCGGGGGTATCCGATTCTGTATTCCCTGCCCGATATTTTTCCTGAATTTCAGTATATAAACGATAAGAATCCGTCAAACACTCTTCTATTCTGAACCCACAGCTCTCGATCTCCTCACAGACGCTTCCCAGCCATCCCGACGGCTTATCCAGCACAGTATAACAGCTTCTGTGCACAGCTGTACTGACAAGACTGTCCAGTGCCCTTAAAGTCTCATCACAATCCTGATAAAGAGCGTCCAGCTCCTTCGAGTCCACCAGCTTTTGCGCTTTCGTCCGCAGAATCAGATCATAGCCTGCAAAGCCAATCAGACTGCCGTCCTCCGTGCAAAGCCCTTTCCGGCGAAAATAGGACGATATAACATCTTTCACGCTCTGATGATGGCTCTTCGGGTAAAAAAGCCTTCCTGCCCCAAATTTGGCGACACAGTAACGTCCTGCCAGTTCAAGCCGGTCAGTGACAGCGTAGTCCTTCGTCTTGATGGGCTCCCGTTTCACCTGTAAAAGGACCTCATCCCCATCAGAGAGTTTTCCCTGAAAAGGACGGTTGAGTACCCTTGTATATTTCAGATCCCCGGTGGGAAGAAAGCCGATGGTGCCATCCTGATCCAGTGCGAAAAAGGCGGCCGGGATATTGCGGACCTGATGCCTGCATTTTCCGATCAGAATCGTGCCCACCGCCAGCCTGTCCTCCGGTGGAAGCACCTTCAGATACTCCAGCATGCCATCACAATAAAACAGGGCAACATCTCTGCTTTTCTGACCGAAGGTGTATTCAGTTAAGATCATCCTGCCGCTGTTATTTTTTGCCGCCATTTTTTAAGTACCTTTTGCTGATATGATGATGACATTGATTATACGATTTTTTTGCAGATTTTTCAATATTGCGAGTCTATGTAAAATAAGAAAGAACCAGGCGACTAACTCCTGGTTCTTTCTTTATATGAGGGGCTGCAAATCATATGCCTCTTTCGCGAGGCTGTTTGCTGTTTTTATACTATTCTTTTTTCAGTCTGCTGTCAATCCATGCAGAAATTTTCAGAAATTATATATCATTTTTTTATATTTCAACATTCCATACCCATTTCAACAAAGGCATCGTATTCCCGATCAGCCTGACGCATGATGGCACTGGCAGTGAAATATATGTATTGACCGCCATTCACTGACTATATTCCGCTTTTCATTAAACGAACATAAAATTCAACAGTACGTATCAAGGTTTTTACAGGAACCCGTTCATTATTGCCATGGATCATACCCCGTTCCTCTTTTGACAGTTTCATGGCAGAGAACTTATAAACCCTGTCCGTAATCCTGGAATAATGCCAGGAATCACTGCAGGCCATCATCAGATATGGGGATACCAGCGCTTCTTTCCACGTATCAGACACAGCCTGACAAAGGAGTTTCCATTCCCGGCAGTCCGTATCAGAATCCGGCGAAGCATTTCTTCCCTCATATACTGAGACCTCAATGTTCGGGTTGTTGACCACTTTTTCCAGATAATCCCTGGCGGACTCTACAGTATCAGTACCCATCAGCCGCAGATTCATCCCTACGGAAGCTTTCGGCGGAATGACATTGAACGCTGCACCACCCTCCATTTTTGTAACCGCGCAGGTAGTCCGCATCATAGCATTCAGCTCACCGCCGGATTTTTTACAGACAAGATCAAATAAGCCCTCAAAGCACCAGAGATTGGCAAAAATGATCTTATACACGAACGTAGAGTATCTTCCAAGTACATCCAGCATCTCCCGAACCGGTTTCGTTAACTGACGTGGGAACGGATGATTTTCCACATTCACCACAGCCTGAGCCAGCTCCCCTACAATGGTATGAACAGGCGGCATGGAAGCGTGTCCGCCGCTGCTCTTTGCGTGAAATTCCGCGTTCATCATTCCTTTTTCCGCGATTCCAATCAGCGCACACTCCTGTTTTACGCCGGGAAATACATTTTCCACCACGGCTCCACCCTCATCAAGTACCATTGCCGGATGGATTTTGTTTTCTTCAAACCAGTCAACAATTGCCGGACAACTTGGACCATTGATCTCTTCCTGCCCTGAAAAAGAAAAATAGATATCTCTTTCCGGCTGGAAGCCTTCGCTGATCAGCTTTTCCGCTGCTTCCAGAATTCCGCATAATGTGCCCTTGGTATCCAGTGTGCCTCTTCCCCAGATCACATCATCTTCCAGCACGGCGTCAAAAGGAGGCTTTTCCCAAAGTGCTTCTTCTACGGGTACGACATCATAATGAGCCATAAGGACTACCGGATCTCCCTCATTTTTCCCTTTCCAGTGATATAAAAGGCCATTGAAACCCAGATGTCTCAGTTCACATGTCTTATGGACATTTGGAAAAAGCTTTGGGAGCAAATCTCTGAATTTTTGAAATTCAGCCTCATCAATCAATTCCGGATCATTATAGGATACCGTTTTACAGCGAATCATTTCCCGCATGTCGGATACAATTTTGTCCTTATCTAACGTTACAGGTTCCTGAGATGGCGTCCATTCTTCTTTAGGCTTGAAATTAGCTGCCCTGATGAGAAGAATGGCAAGCCAGATAATAAGAATCAGGAAAACTGCCAACACGATATACTGCATTCTGCGCCTCCTTATAAAAGCCCCTTCTTATACAAAATTCGTGCCGCACCAATTGCAATCAGGGCACCTACCGGTACCAGAACACTGACAGAACTTGAAAGAGACGGCACTGCCAAAAACAGAGCAACCATAAAAATCAACGGAGCCATAGCCACCTTCCAGTTTTTGCTGATATATACCACAGCCAGGCCGCCAAACAGGGCAGGCAGGATATTGTCAAAAGCCGGTGCCAATAACTCGCTGTTTAAAATCGGCGTTAAAGGAACCAGAAGCGCCACTCCCAGAGCAATAATAATGGTTGTTACAATAGAGGAAGTAGCTACAGCAATCGTGGAAATAACTTCTCCCTCCTCACTGCCCGGCTTTACGTTTGCATTTTCCATGGCAGTCAAAGCAGCCGGGACCTTCAGATTGGTCAGATTACCAGTTACAAATGCAAGATAAGAACTTCCGGATCCAAGCATTGGAACATAGGTAAAGACCTCAATCAGGCCAACTGTCCAGAAGATAGGCGCTACTCCCAAAAGGCCCTTCACCACAGACTGCCAATCCGGCCATGCGCCGAAAATGATACAGGTCAGGATGGGATACAGAAAGATCATGACCAGTGCCGATAAAATCCAGATTCTACCGTATAAATGTGTTTTTTCCTCATATGTTTTATTGTTCATTTCAGCCTCCTATCATTGGTGTAATTACAACTGCAAACGCCATTCCTCCCAGCATACTGATGGGAAGCGCATAATTTTCGATCCATTTCATATGAAATTTTTTTGACAGCAATCCACAGATACACATCAGTGCCGCAGAGAAAAGAAGCACGAAAATGGGAATCCATCCGGCCAGTCCTTCACGGATATCTGCAAAAACCATTCCCAGGAAAGCAGAAATCATTCCCAGGAACAATGCTGTCATCAGGATATCTCCCCACTTAGCGTCCCGGTTTTTGATTTTCGCAATTCCTCCCTGAATTTTCCGGCCAAATAATGCAACCCAGAGCATTCCCGGAAAAATGCCCAATGTCATTACCCAGGCAATGGCCGTGTAGACCTTCGGGTCCGTTACCGTCTCAGCAATGGACACCCCAAGAGCGCTGGCTGTAGAGGTTGCTGCGGGAAGCTCGTAGGTAATGGCACCAATCACACTTAAACGGAGCCATGGCAGCGGCAGTCCCAAAAACTTTGACAGGGTAATAACTCCCAGCAGAATAGATACGGCGGGAGCAATCGTAAAAACTGCCGTAGATACCACCGTTCTGCGAAGAACAGCCATATCCATCCCGATCTCTTTGCCACGCCTCCAGGACCTGACCATAAAAAAGACTGACTGGGCGATGACAAACAGAATGACAGCGCCGGCCAGAATAAACAAAATGGGACTGTTTGGACTGAAACTCATAATGATTTTCTCCTTTGAATATTTCATAAACATAAAAAAGCGCCGCAAAATATTACTTTCTGCGGCACCCTTGCCTTGTTGCTTCAACTGAAAATTTTAACAGTTATCGAGCAAACCGTCAATATTATTTTACGATTTCTTCATTATCAAAGAAATCAAGCTTTTTTTGCATTAAAATAATGCCAAATTTTTTCGACATTATTTGTTAAAATCAGACAAAACACTTGTTCGCAAAAATGACAGCCCCGGCCTTTCCTCCGCGTCTGTCTGATGCTGTATTTAACTGTCAGATGTTGATTCTCTCCTCACCTCCTCCCTGTTCACCGATTAAGCAGCTTCCGCAATTCCTAATTCCTCAAGACATGCGAGGAACATGGTGTGGCTGCTCTGATATCCTAATATTCTCCGAGGATAATTGTTCATCCATTCTTCCGTTTCCTTGAGCTCCTTCTTGCTTACCCTCTTGAAATTGGTTGCCGTCCATCGGCGTGGTGATCTTGTAAATACGGAAAGGCTGCGAAGCAGCACCGTCCGAGGGCTTCGCCAGGATGATGTTCCCCTCGGTAATTTCATCCGCATGGATTCCATCCGAAGGGTACTCCATCTTCAGCTCATAGCTGCCGTTCCTCTTCTCTGTCACCACGCACGAAATGCAATCCGCCAGCTTCCCGATGCCGTTGGTAACATAGGATGTTTCCGAAATATCGTATAAGCATGGGATCATAGCGTCCACCACCTTGGCGTCAGTTCCACAGAGGTGATCCCTCCGCTCCATTTGATTTTATTATCTCCCGGAGCGAGGACGGGGAACTCATCCGAGTAGATGTAATTGTTATAAAAAGAGCCGTCCGGAAGATAAGCGTTCTGTGTCTCGCAATTCCTTGCTCGACTTTCCATTAAACGTGAGGTACTGCCGCATGAAGCGGTTTTTCAAGTCAAATTGTGATACCGGCATGTCTGCCACTCCTTCCCAATTTTGAACATGAAAAAAGCATCCCATTTCTGAGATGCTTCAATCGTTCTTGTGCTTACTGCTCGTC